>NZ_JAUBVK010000021.1:121806-128042 GCF_036705795.1 Microcoleus sp. ARI1-B5 | reverse complement strand
ACTCATGCTCAGCCCCGAAAAAAATCTATTTTACCATCTCTCCCTACTCTTTATTTTATTTTTCGGAGATGTCTATTACATTGGAAGAACAGGTGTATGGAAGACTCAATGGTATTAGGCGGGCTAACTCACCAGAGAAAGTGATATCAGCTTACGCAAAGTTGAGTGCTACATGGAAATACTTTACAAGTATTAACTTGCTTGATTTTGACCAAAATGCTTACAATTGTTACACTGATTTGGTGCGTCAAAAAATTCGCGTGGGTACGCAGGATTTGCGAATTGCAGCTATTGTGATTTCCAGAAATGCCGTTTTGGTGACGCGGAATCGGCGGGATTTTGAGCGTGTGCCCGGTTTGAGGTTTGAAGATTGGACGCTGGATGAGTCGGGTGAGGGGTAAAAGGGAGCTCGCTAGTTGCCTCAAATAGATGTTTCAATTAGAATTAAAGGCATAGTTATTATCTAAATATACTGCCATGACTGCCAAATTATTACTGAAGCCGTCGTCAAAATTAGCTGACTTTTCTTTGACAGTCCTCATAGAAGAGGAAACAGAGGGAAAGTATCAGGCGATCGTGTTGGGTTTGCCCGATTGTAAAGCCCAGGGGAATACTCGCTCCGAGGCTATTACTAATATTAGCAGAGTTTTGGGCGATCGCTTAGAAAAAGCTGAACTCATTTCTCTGGAAATAAAACCACCAAAAGCGGAGCATCCGTGGATGAAGTTTGCTGGTATGTATAAAGACAATCCGCTTTTTGATGAGGTGGTTGCTTGCATAGAAGCCGATCGCCGTCAACTTGATGAGGAAATGGAAGCATATTACCAGGAACTTGATGCGGAGTTGGAAGTAAAATGAGTCTGTGGGTACTGGATACGGATTGTTTGACGCTTTTTCAACCAGGAGCATCCACTTGTAAAGTTGCGGGTTAGTCAAGTTAAGCCCGAAGAGATTGCTGTAACAGTTATTACTGTAGAAGAACAACTCCGGGGGTGGCTGAATGTTATTAACCAATCTTCGCAATCCGATCGCGCGCTTTGGGCTTACAAAGGATTTCAGGATGGAGTAGAATATTTCAACAGTGTTAATGTGTTAAATTTTGACCGAGATGCTTACAACTGTTATACAGATTTGGTGAGTCAAAGAATCCGCATCGGTACAAGGGATTTGCGGATGGCGGCTATTGTGATTTCCAGAAATGGCGTTTTGGTGACGCGGAATCGACGGGATTTTGAGCGTGTACCCGGTTTGAGGTTTGAAGATTGGACGCTGGATGAATCGGGTGAGGGGTAAAAGGGCTCTCGTCCGATGGTGTCACCGCTTACTACAACTCAAACAAGAATGCTTTGTTGCAACTCGCGCCGAATTTCATCTAAAACTTGGCGATCGCTCAAATCGCGGTGCCACCAGTGGCTACAACCATCTTGACAATATTTGCTATACCTACGCGCATCAGCAATTGCTAATAAACTGATTAACAGGAAAAAGGCTTTGATAAATTCTGAAGCCGGCAGTTTCAAAAGCTTTGCTATTTGTTCTTTTAATCGCCCTTTACTCAGCAACACACAAGGGGTGTAAGTTGGGCGAAGTTTTGATCGAGCAATAGCTAGGGAAACATCTGCTTCTCGGGCTCCTGCTTGGAGTGCCATATAGGATATTCGCTGCAATATCTCCTGCTGCTCTTCGGTTGGGAAGCTCAAAAACCAGTTTTTTGCATCTTCTTGGCTAATTAATTCTTGTTGAATTTGATTGATTGCAATTTCATCGGCTAGATTCATTTGCCTCTCCTAAGTTTGGCTCAAATATGTTGTTTCGCAGTTGCCGATTAAAAATTTAAGCACGATCGATCGAGTTTTAGTTTCACTCATCTATTGATTTGAGTTTGCCGGATGCCTTTGCTTGGTCGATCGCATCTTGAATCAGAAGGTAGACAAAGTTGGAGATCGATCGCTTTTCGATCTCGCACAACTTTTCGAGATCCTTTTTAGCCTGTGTCGGCAAAACCACTGAAATCCGCTCGCTGTCGCTCATGCCTTGCAATCTGTTGGAAGTTTCCCCTATTGTGCCACCTCGCCCGTCCAGCTCGTGCATCCACAGTCAGCTTTATGCTTACTTATGCACACTAATGCTTACTTTGTGTTATTTTTATGGGTAATGTCAGAAGCCAGCGCATCCACCGACCAAGTTTCTGCGCTGGCTCTGGCTCCGTTTAGCAATGGAGACTTCTCTATTATGAAATACGAAGGATACCTCAAGCCGTGGGCAGTGGCCCGCTTGCTTAAGAGCTTGCAATGGGCGATTGTGGGTCGCCATCGCAGCCGATCGGATGCGGAGGGACATCTTCAGTTGTTTCGGCAACGAGTGCCCAACATCCGATTTGAATTGGTGTTTGATTTACCGCATCCTCAAGGTTAATTTCCTTGAGGGACGGTGTTTGATAAGTTGACAGTTAACTTTGGGGCGATCGCACTTTTTGCGGAAGGGCGATCGCTTTAGAGAATAGCTGCTTTGAGTTGAGGATATTTTGCCAGCGATCGCTTACAAGTTGAAACTGCTAGCATAGTAGCATTAGACCAATTCAAGAAGCATACTCATGAACAGACAAAAAATCATTCTCGATCCGGTTTTTCCAAAACAGGAAGAAATAGAAATTATTAATTTGTTAGATCGACTGCTAGAGAAAGAGATAGAGGATGGTGATTATGAGCAATTAAAAATGCAACTTGTTGAAATTGGCTCTGAGACGATCGCCCTACCTGAATCTCTTTATCAATTATTGCGTCAAGCAGTCCATTTAATGGCGGCAGATCGAGCGGTATCTTTAGTACCGATCGACCAAAATATGACCGTTGAAGAAGCAGCTATTTTGCTGAATGTGTCGCAACCATTTATGATAAAATTGTTGTCAGAAGGGGCAATTAAGTATGCCGTAGGAGATGAGCGACGGATTTCTTTAGCAGATTTAATGGCATATAAAAAGCAGCGCACAGTCAAACGTCGCGAAATTTTGAGAGAATTAGCTCAGTTTAGCCAAGAAGAGGAACTTAATGAGAAAAGAGTACACAGCTAGCAGGCTGACTCCCTATCCTGTTGTCTTGGATTCCTGTGTAATATTTCCTATGTACTTGCGCGACACGCTATTTCGTGCTGCTGAAGATGGGTTGTATGATGTGTATTGGTCGCAAGAAATTTTAAACGGTGCAACTCGCAATCTTATTAATACTGGGAGGATGACAAGGGATAAAGCGGCGCGTTTTGAGGCTGCGCTTAAGGAAGCTTTTCCCAATGCAATGGTTGAAGTCCCGGAGGATTTGATTCAGCAAATGACTAACGATCCCGGCGATCGCCATGTCGCGGCGGCTGCGGTTGTTGCGAAAGCTCAAGTTATTGTTACATCTAACCTGAGAGATTTTCCTCCAGAGTCTCTCAATCCTTGGGGTATTGTGGCACTGCACCCTGATGTTTTTCTGAATCGACTTTATGAGGTTGCGCCGGATTTGATGGCTAATTTGGTTTGGCAGCAAGCTGAGGATTTGAAAAATCCACCCCTGACTGTTGATGAATTACTTGTCAGGTTGAGGGAGGAAGTTCCGGTTTTTGCCGATCGAATTCAACGTTATTATGAAAATATTTCCTAGCAGGTGGTTGAGGGGCGAGCGCTCATCCTTACTTAATAGGTTTAATTTCGGCTATTGGCCGATCGTCTTGCAAAAGTACCAAGATATTGCCCTCTTGAATGTGTTTAAGAAAGCTTGAAATATCGCTCTGAATTTCATCAATATTAATGTCGAGCGCAGTTGCACCGGAAATAATAGATTCAGCACGCGAAGATAAAGGAGGGGATTCATTAGCAGCTATTTCTTGCAGCAACTTGGTACATAAATCCCGATTGTGAGAATTGGTAGAATGTAACATCTCGCTATATAACTTTCTGGCTAAATCCTGATTGATAATTCCATAAAGTAGAATCATTGTCCATTCTTTAGCATTAACAATTATCCTGTCGTTCGCATCAATAAATGCCTGCAACTGGTCTTTCAGTTCAAAAGACTCCAGAAAATGAATGAGTCCATACATGACTTCATGTTGTTCGCATCGGTCATCTAAAACTAGATAGAGTGCTGGCAAATATTCGCGGTTGGGATGTAGAGCTAGTTCTGCTAGAGCCAAGTCAAAATTCATTGCTTCTTCATCAGATCGCATGAATTTATTAGCATTTAATATTTCTATCCATTGAGTAGCATTCATCTTGTGTTTCCCACTTTATCAAAAGTACCTGACCATAACAGCTTGTTTTGTTTGATGACTTGTTGTAAATTCCGCCTAATCTGTAGTGTATACAACCGATCTTGGCGATAAATCGATCGCACATCCCACACCGCACGAGCTAGAGCTTGCCGGGGTGATAGACTAAAGTCTGGTCTTTGTCCATAGGATTGTGTGCGCCGATGACGACCACCCCTTCCCGGATCTGGCTGTTCCATCAAGATAGCAATACCCTTGTTTCTAGTGTAACCAGAGATTCCTATTTGTTTCATATAAGCATCGGATGGAATATGGTGGGGTGTAAGGTTGTCTCCTGTGCGGCGGATTTTGTTCAAGTCGCCAAACTGTCCGACTGTGCTTTCACCTGGAAGTAATCTAGGTATGTTATTTAGCACTTTTGTGTTTGAGGATGCCTTTTATTTTATAGTGCAAAATAGTTCGCTATTTTAATTAAATCATGGAAGATTACTTTGGGTAAATGGGAGGCGATCGCACTTTTGGACATCAAGGGCGATCGCACTTTTGGAGATTAAGGGCGATCGCTCTTATTAGTTTACAAAATATCGCTCAACTACAGAACGATCATATTACTTGCAGTCAAAGGAGTGTCAGAGAAGACAGTAAGTTGACCACCCGAAGCAAAAGTAATTTTACCAGTGCTGTTGACCTGGCTTAAAACTGTACTTGCAGTTAACCCCGAACCCTGAATTTGAATCACATCATTCTCGGCGACAGAGAAGGAGTAGATGATATCTTGTCCGATTAATACATCTTGAGCGGTATTAAAGACGAAATAGTCCTGACCAGCACCACCAATCAAGCTATCATCACCGACACCACCTTGAAGAAAATCATTGCCATCACCGCCAAAGAGCACATCATTACCTTCTTTGCCGAGTATGTTATCATTACCGAGACCACCAATTAAGCTGTCATTACCGACACCACCTTCAAAATAATCATTGCCATCACCGCCAAATAGCAAATCATTACCTTCATAGCCAAAGGCAAAATCATTTCCACCTAAAAGATCGATCGTATCATTACCATCAGTACCAGAAAAGTTGTCACGATTTTGGCTGGCGATCGGGGGTTTTTCTTGTGAGACATAACCAGCAAGGCTAGGAATTTGATAACCTTTATCCGCCAAAACTGCTAAATCTGCTCTTGTTGGGAACCGTCCACCAGCACTTGGTGACATAACTGGTGATTGACCATCAATTCGGAAGTTTTGATCTATGTGAGGATTACCACCTGGCATAAATGGAATCGGATTACCACCATTAACATTGAGAGAGTTAGGGCCCGTTCCCTGCGTGTTGGGATAAAAACCTAACGAGTGACCAATTTCGTGTACGGCAACACTAATGAAATCATTTTGGGTTACTGGAATATCACTAACGGTTGTAGGTGTTGGGTCAAAGAACCAGTTAAGACCTGACTCAAAAGAGATGCTGCCAAAAATATCGCCCGGTCTTGCTTGTCGAATGCTGTCATATCGAACTGTTTGACCAGAAGCCAGTTGTCCTGCTGCGTTTGAGTTTGGATTACTAAACACTGGTGATTGACCGCCGACAAACAGAACCATGTCATCAACTGGTGTATCGAAAGTAACATTTTGGGCTTGCCCTGTAATCGGATGGGCTATTGTCCCCGATACGCCAGCAGGTATATCGGGAAAATCGTTTTTGATGACATCTTCCCAGATTTTACCTGCTGCTTCCAGCGCTGCTTTGCGACTAGGATCGTTAAAGAAACCAGTCGTATCGTAACGATAGTCGAACTTGATATTAAATCCGTTAGGTGCAGGCGGGGTAGGCAGTTGTGGTATCACCGGTGGTGTAGGTGTGACAGGCGTCGGAGTCGTCACCACAGGCGTCGGAGTCGTCACCACAGGCGTCGGAGTCGTCACAGGCGTCGGAGTCGTCACAGGCGTCGGAGTCGTCACAGGCGTCGGAGTCACCACAGGC
>NZ_JAUBVK010000021.1:0-121706 GCF_036705795.1 Microcoleus sp. ARI1-B5 | reverse complement strand
GTCGGAGTCGTCACAGGCGTCGGAGTCGTCACAGGCGTCGGAGTCGTCACAGGCGTCGGAGTCGTCACAGGCGTCGGAGTCGTCACAGGCGTCGGCGCAGGCGTCGGAGTCGTGACAGGTGTCGGCGCAGGTGTCGGAGTCGGTGCAGGTGTTGGCGCAGGTGTTGGTGTCGTTACAGGTGTCGGAGTTGTGACAGGTGTCGGCGCAGGTGTTGGCGTCGTCACAGGTGTCGGAGTCGGCGCAGGCGTTGGCGTCGTCACAGGTGTGGGCGCAGGTGTCGGCGTCGGAGCCGGCAAACGCTCCGGGTTCACAGTCACAACCCCGCTAGCATCAACAATAGTCAATCTGTTCTCACCCCGCAACACTGCCAAATAATTGCCTGTCACGTCATCCTGAATAATCGTGTTACCAGCATTAACCCCTGTGCCCACATAAATATTGAGATCGTCAAAGGCCAGATTGCTGCTTAACTTAATTACATCCTCACCGTCTGTATAATCAACAATAAAATCGGCATCCGAAAGCTCAGAACCCCCAGTATTTTTGCCAATAAAAAAAGTGTCGTTACCATTCCCCCCGGTTAATGTATCTGCTCCCTTGTCTCCATAGAGAATGTCATTCCCCAAGTTGCCAAACAAGCTGTCATTACCTTTACCACCGTAAACTGTATCGTTATCTATTCCGCCAGAAACTGTATCCTCGCCTTCGTTGCCGTATATCAAGTTATCTCCAGCATTAGCAAATAGCCGATCGTCACCTCTGCCGCCGTAAACTGTATCGTTACCTTTGCCACCGTAGACGGTATCATTACCTTCATTACCGTATAGCTTGTCATCTCCTTGCTTGCCGTAGATTAAGTCGTCTCCATCACGGCCAAACACTAAGTCAGAGCCTTGTTGTCCAAATATTAAATCTGCATCGGGGGTGCCATTGAGAGTATCGTCAGCCCACGTTCCATTAATGTTCATGTTGCAATCTCAGTGTGAATACTAGATTTATGCTTATTCGAGCTAAAAGTCTTTCTCCATCTCTGAAAAAATGACTTGCTAGCTTGTATTTTTAGATCGCGCGATCGCCCTAACTTTTATGCAAAAATCAGGTATTGATTACAAAAACAAAAATTTTGCATAGCAAAGCTTTGACCATCGCACTCACAAATATCTCAGTCCGCAGAAGGCGCATTGCAGCCTCCTACTTATATATCTGGCCAAATCCACAAAATTATGCAAAAGCCCAGAAATAAGATCCTTTCCAAGAAGACCTGCTACAGCCTCCTGTTTATATATCTGGGAAATTTCAGAAAATTATGCAAAATCCTAGAAAATAAATTAGAAAATTTTCTTCCCGTGCCCAAGACTGCAACCAAAGCCAGAAGTACATCAGGTTTTCGCCTGTGTCTCCTGTTCGATCGCTAACTATAGTCAGTAACGACTAAAAAGCAGTCTCGCAAACGTTTTGATTTGCAAACAGCACCCTTTGCTTTTCAGCTTTCACTTATAATAAGCTACCTGTACCTTAGATTTTTACAGCTTACATCAGGAATTATGTTAGGATTACATCAGGAATTTTCGACCCCTCAACCTATGGCACCCAACGAGCAGTTCAGCCAAGCCGCCCAACACTGGGACTTGGAAACCCTCTACACAGACTTGGCCTCGGCTAAGGGAAAACGACTCACCCCCGTTGAGAAGCTACACTTGCGGGGGTTACTTTGTGGCTACAGTCCCGGTGAAATGGCCGAAAAGCTGGGGAAGGATGCTAAAGGCGTTGAAAGTGACCTCTGCGCCAGTATCTATAAGTATGTTAAAGGTCTGATCGGCAAATGTAATGAAAAGATAGGTAACTGGAGAAATATTGCTGAATGGCTTGAGGAAGCTGGATATAAAACTAAGTCACCTGCTAAATTCCCTATTCCAGACGGTTTATGTGAAAATAGTAAAGTTAATGTAAGTAATATAATGCTTGAGAATAATCAGATAACAATTGATGTTTTCCTGCAAATAACTGTACCGCTACCTTCAGAAATTTTAAAACAAAATCTAGACATTGACGACAACATAGTTAATTAGGGTTCGATCGCACTTGCTAAGTAAAGTGAAACAACCGCGATCGGGAAGGGCGATCGCTCTTAACTAATTATATTGCAAAAGTGCGAGCGCGCAATTCCCAAAACTCAAGCCTCAACTAATTCAAGGAATTGGTAAATGAACAATTTGGTCTTGATATTCATCATCAAAAGAACCTCCAGCGATCGTCATCAACTCCTCAAGTGTCTCCCCAATACCCATATCGGGGTTTAAGATCAAAATACCAGGTATGTGGCGATTTTGAGCAATGTGAGCCATCAAGTGTACTGGCATCGATCTGCGATTATTAGTCACCAGCACAAAGTTATTTACTTCACACCATATGAGAATTTCTGGATCTAACGTACCTTTGGGAGGAGTATCGGGTTCTCCCACAGCCCGAATTATCAAATCTGATTCCCGCCGCCGCAGTTGATTAATATAAATTGGATTGACATTTTCATCCATGAGATATTTGAGCATCTTTCGCCTTTTTGCCTTGTCTTTGGGCCTTTAACTGCATCAGTTTCCGCACCGCAGGCGACGGGTTTCGCTGCTGTTCTTCTCGCATTCTGCGTCCCCATTCCAACCAGTCAGCGATGTACTTGCTAACAGCTTCTTTGTTATGCAAATAATACAGAATAGTCGCATAAACTTGTTCGAGACTCAGCGAAGTGTAAATATTGGCAATTTCCTCTGGGGTGCGAGCTCGATAAATGTACTCGTACAGGATAGTTTCAATTCCAATCCTCGAATCTTTCAAGCGAATGTCATCAGGTGCTAGAAAGTTGAAGTATTCTTCTAGTTGCACGGTTTAATTCTTCCTTTTGAGCGACTTTTACTTCTAACTATAATTTTACAATTTTTCCGTTCAAACGTCAACCGATTTGATATTTGAGATTTATCCCATAACCCATGCTAAAATAGAATCAAAAGAGTTAAGCATACAAGGCAAGCAAGCAAGAGTATTAATTCCAGAAAGCCTTAAGCGGGTTAAAGATTATCCATCAGAATTAGAATATCTGACTTATGCTGAGATAGTTGAGCAGGCCAAAACCTCTAGAGAGGTAGCCAAATTGAAAAAACTAATCGAACAAGAACAACGCTTAATGGAGAAAATATAATGATGAATATTCAAGCTTACTTAGACTCAAAAGAGCAATTATCTAATCTCTACGAACAGCAAAAGTATGGGGAAGCATGGAAGTTACTTGAAAAAATGCTGGCGGATTACCCCTGCTCAATTGATTTGTTGGTCAAGCGGGCGAAAATTATTCAACTCTTAGATACAGAGCATATTTCCGATCTCCCTTCTCTAGATATGGCGGTGGAAAGTTTAAAACTGTCTCATTTATTAGCTCCTGATGCCATAGAGCCTTGTCTTGAACTGGGAAATTTTGAATATGCTGTCAGCGATCGCCCTGAGTCCGCAATTAAATATTTTGAATCTGCTAAAATCCAGGCCCAGTTGAAACTAAAGTTAGCCACAATCGGGCTAATCAAGTGTTATATAGATATGGGAAAAATATCTCTGGCAAGGCAAACGCTAGAAACAGCAAAAATCTGGCTGGCAAATGACAGCGATTTGGGAGTTATGGAATTTGAGTTAGAAGAGTATGAGTAAAAGTTGAAGTGCAATTATGCCAAACATTTACATTGGCACTTGCTTACTGGAGTGAAATAAGCAAAATCGGGAAGCGCGATCGCACTTTTACCCGATCTCGCGGGGCGATCGCACCCTGCATTTCTCAAATAAGGGCGATCGCACTTCCACAGTGCTAAAATTAAATGAGAGCGTCAATCACCAACAAAAATGGCAACAATTACCATTCAAATTCCCGACGAACTGGCTCAACGTCTAGAACCGCTGCAAAATCGCTTGCCCGAACTGCTTTGGCAACTTCTAGAATTCACTAAAAAGCCAACAACTATCGAACCCGAAGTTAAAACTAATACTGCCGATATTCCCGCAGTTTATCAAGAAGTTCTTGACTTTTTGATCCAGACTCCTACTCCACAAGACATTGTTAGTTTTAAGGTTTCACAAAATGCTCAGACACGCCTACAAATTTTGCTTGACAAAAACCGCGAATCGACACTCACTCCAATGGAAATAGCAGAATTAGATGTTTGCGAACAGCTAGAACATCTGATGATTTTACTTAAAGCGAGAGCCTATTCAGCTATTAGATAAATGACTTCTACTTGCGCCCCTTCTCTTCAAATCTCCTCTTCCTCTTCACTGCTAGACTCGCCCGAAAAAAGCACTTCTATATCTCGATAACCGCTCATTATTCTGACAACTTCAATATGGCCACTGACAGCGCGATAAAAAATTAAGTAATCCTCCACCAAAAAACTCCGCAAACCAACCCCCTATTCATCCCGACTTCGCCCCATACTAGGAAAATCAGCCAATAACTTGCACTGCTGCTTAATCGCTTCCTTGAGTCTTCTAGCAGAATCGGGGTTAAACTGAGCAATATAGCGGACAATCTCTTTGAGTTCACGTTTCGCTGAAGGTGCTAAGATATACCGAGTCATTACTTTGCCTCCTCAGCTTGCTGCATTTGAGCCTCTATCCGAGAAATATCTTCCTCGATTTCATCAAATACGTCTTCCCCATCAATCCCTTCACCGCGATCTAATTCTTCTATCCCTACTCGAATTTTTTCCTTCAACTGGGCAAGACGCTTCTCCTTAATGCGATCGCGCTCCCACAACAACCGCAAAGCTTCCCCTACCATCTCACTCGCTGAGGAATATTTACCTTTTTTTACCTGTTCTTGGATTAACTTTTCGAGTTCTGAAGTCAAAGATATATTCATCACATTTTGCTCAGCTATCGACTATTTTATGATACCGGTTTTCATATCATTTGCACAGTTTATTTTTTCCCCCAGCCTTAGCTCAAAGGAAGTGCGATCGCACTCGACGCCAAAAGTGCGAGATCCCAACCCACCCGCCTCAACTCCCCAGACTATTCCACCAAATCTTCGATCGAGAACTTCAGCAAATCACACAGCGCTACGAACTGTGCTGGATAGAGTTTTGGAACGTGTCTGTCAGTCTCCCAGTTGATTACCGTGGACTGCACAACATGGCACGCCCTTGCCACTTGTATCCGAGTTAAACGCAGACTTTCACGTCGTTTTCTTAACTTTTGTCCCAGCGTCATTATCTATCCCTCATTCAGTTGATTATATGTATTCAGTTGACTATATATAATCAACTGAATATCTACATTAATTGACTATATATAGTTAATTATTTTAGGCAATTTTGGTCAAAAACTATTGACTTTATAGAAAGCCCTTGGTAAAAATAAGGACTATAAACAACCTAATTTCTCTAGTCTTCTCTGAAATTAGGAACTATACGCGCTAAGTCTGAAAAAAAGTCAAAAGCCAGTCCGCGCCCTCGACAAGCATTGAACTGGCTTTGGCGACCATTCCCGTGCAGACAAATCCCACACTAAATGGAGACCAACTTTATTATGCCTTACAAAGACCGCCTCAACAGGTGGCTGATAGTTCGTTTGCTGCCCAATATGCAGCGAATCACTGTAGCCCATTTTTTCAGGCATTCTGATGCTGAAGGCCATCTGCGGATTATCCGACAGTTAATCCCCAATGCTCACTTTGTCATTGTGTTTAATGCTGATGTCAATCTAGAGGCTGTCCCTAGCAGTACGGAAGGCAGCTAGAGGCTTCTCGTTCGGGCGATCGCACTTTTCGATTAGATCGATCGCCCTTTTCTTGATTAGCCCAAACGAAGTGCGATTCACGCTCGGGATAGCTCCGCTTCACGCGCTATCGCACTTTTTCGACACGACTTTCGCAACTTCTACAGGCGATCGCCAAAAACTCAGCAACTCTATTTATAGCATTTTGTAACGGCAATCCCCCGTGGTTGCCCCTATTTTTCCGATCGACCCTAAATCACACTCTCTTGTGATTTTTACTCGGGCTTTTTACTTGAGTGTAAGACTCATTCGTAAAATAATAATGACTGTGCGGTTCGTTCTTGGGACTCACCCCATTCACAACCATACCGAGCACGTGTTGACTGGATTTCTTTAACAAATCCTTCGCAAAAGCCACACTCCCAGAATAAAGCACCCCCGGCCGCGCCACCAATAAAATACCGTCTGCCTTTTTGCCCAGTATGAGAGCGTCTGCAGCAACGTTTAAAGAAGGACTATCAATGATGACTAAATCGTAATTACTCGAAAATTGTTTAATTAAAGAAGTTATCCGCTGCGAATCTAATAGAGCCATTGGGTTAGGCGGAATCACGCCACAACTGAGCACTTCTAAATTATCCATCACTTGGGCGATCGCACTTTTCAATTCAGCTTGTCCCACAATCACATTGCTCAAACCCACCTGATTCGGAAGTTCCCAAATTCGGTGCTGAACCGGACGGTGCATATCCGCATCTACCAGCAAAACCTTTCGTCCCAATTGAGCCACAGTCGCCGCCAAATTAGCAGCTACTGTAGACTTCCCCTCATGCGGCAGCGAACTGCTAATCACAATAACCTTTAGTTCTGTATCAGAACTGAGAAACCTCAGATTTGCCTGAAGCATCCGGTAAGCAGCACTGACATTAGTGTGAGGAGTATCTTTCACAACAATCTGTCGAGAAGATGGTTCCGAATCCCCAGCACCAGAACTAGGCCGCAGGAAATTTCGCCAGCTATTTTTTTCAAATTTATGCGCAGGAATCACACCCAGCAAGGTAAACCCAAACAATTCCTTCGCTTCTTCAATAGTTTTGACAGATGTGTCTTGAGATTCTAAAGCTAGAGCCGTAGCTATACCGAACAAGGTTCCCAGCAAACTACCCGAAACTAGCAATAGAGATTTGCGAGAAGCAATTGGTTCTTGAGGAACACTAGCTTTTTGGATAATGCGAGCGTTACCCACTTTCTGACTTTCTGCGATCCGAATTTCCTGAAGTTTTTTTTGCAATTCTGCATAAGCAGATTCAGTTTCTTGCAGTTTCCTGGATAATTCGCGCTGTTCTTTCTCCAGATTTGGCAAATTATGCACCCGCTGCTTGTAGCTAGCTAGCGCGTTTAATAAAAGAGAAACTCGCTGAGCTAAACCTTGCCGTTCTACTTCGACGGAGACCAACTCTTCGATCAGTTTTGGCTTCACTTCTCCTATCTGCAAATTCCCGTCATACCCTTGTTGCTGACCGCCAGGAACCTGCTGTATTTGCTTGTCCAGTAGAGCTTTCAGGGTAGCTTTTTTAGTTTCTAGCCTAGTTATTATAGGGGAAGTGTCCAGATAGCGATTTTGCTCGATTGCCAACTGCCGTTCTACCTGCTGGTATTCTTTGAGAGCTTCCTGCACAGCAGTAGACTGGCTGAGGTTGCTCGCCGTTAATGCCTGCTGCGGATTCATCTGCAATTCTTTTTGGAATGCTTGGGACTTAGCCGTTGCTTTGACCAAATCAGACTTAGCTTCGTCTATTTGCCTTTCTAAAGTCGCCATAACAGTTACTGCCGATCTAGATTCTTCTTCTAAATTGACTACTTTATTTCCTTCTTTAAATCTGCTCAGTTCTGCTGCGGCTTTCCGCATAGAGTTGTCAGCAGTAGGTAATTTCTTTTCAATAAACTGGCGGACAGCCACAGCTTCTAGTCGATTGACTTGCACATTATTTTCTATATAAAAATCCATCATGTTCTTTACAATATCTGCGGCTTCTTTGGGGTTTTTATCTTTGTAAGAAACCGTCAGGATATCGGCTCCACGAATAGTAGTTACTGTCAGGTTTTTCAAAAACGCTTTTATTGTTAGATTATCGCCTTTGTGATCCTTGAGATTGAGTTTTTTTATGGTCTTGGCTGCAAGTTCAACAGAACGAATCAGCTCGATTTCGGTAGTCAAGGGGTTGCTTTGCTCTGCCGCGGGAGTCAACTGTCCTATTTCTTTTCCCAATTCTGTTAAGGCAGAGGCAGGATTTGTCTTTTTAAATAAGAGCTTGCCTTCGGCTTCATAGACGGGCTTTTCCTTGAGTACACTATAGCTAGTTAATGCGAGAACCGAGGCAAATACGACTAAGGCGGGCAACCAACGCCTTTTCAAAATCTGCCAGTATTGCTGAAACCCTATACCAGTTTCTGCGGACTCCATAAATTCCTCCTAAACTTATGACATTAAAATTATTTTATTGTCTCATATTTCGTAGCCTATGTCAATAATACTTAAGTATTATATTTTTTTGATATATTTAGTTTTATTACAACAAAAATCAATCAGTAGCGCTCAATAAGTGAAAGATTTACCGTGTCTATACTATACGAATTCCCTGTAACAGAGGTGCCAATTTATACATATATCTAAATATTATTGGTTTGATAAAGTATTTAAAATACTAGAACAAAAGCAAGAGGTTGGTGGGATAATAAAGAGCGTACATCAAAGTGGAATCAAAAAGATGGCAGATAGTAGAGCTTCTCTATGCGATCTCCTTTCAGCGATCTGCTTTAGGTTCTCCCCCCGAAGCGGTTAAAAATTGGAGCGTGCGGGTGTGGGTCTACGAATAGCTTATAAGCAGTGGCAGTCAAAGGTAGATAAATAGGATAAGTAGGATTCTCCCAGACAAGAGGGAAGGAAGATTCTACATTTTAAAGCAATTTGGTACGATCGTAAGCTGTAGTTGTTGTTGTAGGGCGTGTTATGAACCGGATAATCAGAAAAATCAGCAAAGGTTTGCTGAGATTGAGAAACCGTCATTTTTTATTGATTGACACGATTTGTTTGGCGATCGCGCCCGTATTGGCGCTAGCTATTCGTTTAGATGATTCTTTTACTCTTGCACCCTACTTGTACGGGCTAGCGGTAGCTACTGTATTGTTCGTTGCGCTCAAACTAACTGTATTTTATAGCTTCGGGTTCTACAGGCGTTACTGGCGGTATGCCGGTATTGACGAATTGGCACAAATAGCGGTGCTGATCGGTGTGGCTTTAGCAGTAGAAATTATGCTGTTCCAAGAGCTGGCTCACCTGAGTATTTTTGGGGTCAACAAACTGCCGCGATCGCTGCCGCTGCTCGATGCGATGCTGAGCTTTTTGTTAATTGGCGGCATTCGTTTCAGCATTCCCGCGATCGAAAGGTTGAGCCAAAGACGGCGGAAATTTCAGCGTTGCGATCGCTTGCTGATAGTCGGTGCAGGGAGTGCAGGCATTTCTTTGATGCAGAAAATGCAGCGGAGTCCGCAGCTAGGGCTTTATCCTGCGGCTTTCATTGACGACGACCCGAAAAAGCTCAACTTGCGGATTCGCGGAGTAAGTGTAGTAGGCGATCGCCATCAAATTCCCCAAATAGTTAGCTCGTTAAATATCTCTAAAGTTATCATTGCCATTCCCACAGCTCCGGGAAGAGAAATTCGAGAAATCGTTGAAATTTGTCAGTCAATTGGAATTCCCACCAGTACGCTGCCCGGCATCAATGAAATTATCAACTGCCGCATCAGCTTAGGCAGCGTCAGGGAAGTACAAATTGAGGACTTGCTCCGTCGCGAATCCATCCAAACTGATGTCGAGAAAGTTTCCGAATTTATCAGAAACAAGAAAGTTCTAATTACCGGAGCTGGTGGCTCCATCGGCAGCGAACTTTGCCGACAAGTTTTAAAATCAGCACCTGCGGAAATGATTCTTGTAGGACACGGAGAAAACTCTGTATTCAACATTCAACAAGAACTCAACAGGGTGATTGCCGATCTCCAAAAAGCAGGCAAAATCATCAACATTCCCCAATTAACAACATTCATAGCAGATATTCGTTTTATCGATCGCTTAGAGTACGTCTTTGAAAAAATCAGACCAGATATTGTTTTTCACGCGGCTGCTCACAAACACGTACCCATGATGGAATTAAACCCGCCAGAAGCCATTACTAATAATGTGCGGGGAACAAAAAACCTCTTGGATCTGGCATTGAAGTACGATGTCGAACACTTTGTGATGATTTCGACTGACAAGGCGGTGAATCCAACTAACATCATGGGAGCCAGCAAAAGAGTTGCTGAAATGCTGGTGCTGCAAGCTGCCAAAACAAGCGGAAAACCCTTTGTAGTTGTGCGTTTCGGCAATGTTCTCGGCAGTCGCGGCAGCGTCGTCCCCACCTTCAAACGGCAAATTGCTGAAGGCGGCCCGATCACCATTACCCATCCAGATATCTGCCGGTATTTCATGACAATTCCCGAAGCAGTACAACTGCTGTTGCAGGCGGCAGTGCTCGGTGACGGGGGTCAAGTATTCATGCTCGACATGGGGCAGCCAGTCAGAATTGTTGACTTGGCAAAGGATTTAATTCGCCTCTCAGGATATGAGTTGGGCAAAGACATTGATATTGTTTTCACGGGGCTGCGGCCTGGAGAAAAATTGTTTGAAGAACTGTTTATTCCCGGCGAAACCTACGACAAAACTGAACATGAAAAAATTCTGATTCTCGGCAATGCCAGCCGCATTGTCCGAGAAAATATTGAGCAGGAAATAGAAACCCTTTGTCAAGCAGCTCATCGGAATGATGGCAATTTAATTGTGTTTTTGCTAGAGCAGTTAGTGCCTGAATACATACCGGGATATTCAACGGTTAATTTGCATGCCAATACAGCCAAAGAAAAAACGGAACTCGCAGGAAATTCCTCGCAGGTTCAGACAAATTCCAACAGTGCTGTATCGGTTCAGGTAGAGAATGATTTGCGGCAGGCTCTTAAACTTGAGGAGTTTCGCCTTTACTATCAACCGATAGTATGCCTGAAAACTCATAAGATTACTGCTTTTGAGGCGCTGTTGCGCTGGCAGCACCCGACTCGCGGATTTCTTGCCCCAGACGAGTTTATTCCAGCGGCAGAAGCCACGGGCTTGATTTTGCCTATTGGCGAGTGGGTGCTGCGGCAAGCTTGCAGTCAGTTGCGAATTTGGCAACAGCGATTTGATATTGACCATCCCTTAAGTGTCAGCGTGAATCTGACTAGCAAACAGTTTTTCCAGCCTGACTTAAGCGAGGTACTCTACCAAATTCTAACGGAAACTAAGCTTGATGCTTCTAGTTTGAAGATCGAGATTCCTGAGCAAGTTGCGATCGACAATTCTGAGTTGGCTACCGCTGTGTTTGTGAAACTCAAAGCTTTAGGGGTGCAATTCCAAATCGATCACTGCGGTTTGAGCGATCGATCTTTAACTCGCCTCCACCGCTTGATACGCATGAAGTATGGGAAATTCGACAGTTTGAAGCTAGATTGCTCTGTGGTCAGCGGGCTGGAGGATAATCACGCTAATTTAGAAACTCTCCAAAAAATTATTGCGATCGCGCAGGAGCTAGATATGGGTATGATTGCAACTGGGGTGGAAACATCCGAGCAAATAACTCAGCTCAAAGCTTTGAAATGCGTCTACGGTCAGGGATACTTTTTCTCGAAGCCCGTGGCAGGCTCTAAGGTGGAGACATTGATTGGGGCTATGACTGCTAAAAGTTAATGGCGGCATTTGTCAAGGAATTTTGGATTAGAGATTTACGGTTTTGAATTGACAAATTAATCATTAGCTACGAATGCAACAGCTCAAACCACTAACATTACGCCGGAATTTTTCCTGGACTTTCACTGGTAATCTCGTTTATGCGGCTTCCCAGTGGGGGATGTTGGTGTTGCTTGCTAAATTGGGCAGTCCTGAAATGGTGGGTCAATTTACTTTGGGTTTGGCGGTGACAGCACCTGTTATCATGTTTACTAATCTGCAACTGCGGGCTATTCAGGCGACAGATGCTAAACAACAGTATGTTTTCGCCGACTACTTGGGCCTGAGACTAATTGGCACTGGTTTGGCGCTGCTGATTATTGCAGGAATTACGTTGAAAGCTGGTTATCGCTGGGAGACTTCGCTAGTGATTTTGGCGATCGCCCTAGCGAAGGCTTTCGAGTCAATTAGCGATGTGTTTTACGGCTTAATTCAGCAGCACGAACGGATGGATCGAATTGCGATCGCGCTGATGATTAAAGGCCCTCTGTCGCTGTTATTTTTAGGTCTCGGAGTGCATCTAACTGGGAGCGTTTTGGGAGGTGCAGTGGGATTAGCTGTTGCTTGGGCGATCGTGCTAATTGCCTGCGACATTCGCAACGGTGCGTTAATCCTAAACAATTCCCAAAAGGCAGAAGAGAACAATTTTGTAGAGACAGGATTCATCGCATCTGAATTCGGGGAGCATTCTGAATCAACCGAAAATCCACCCCCACCCCCCCCTTGCCAAGGGGGGGAGAAAATTCAAAATCAGTTACTCCCCCGCTGGCATTGGAAAACCTTGGGAAAGTTAATATGGCTGGCTTTGCCTCTGGGTTTTGTGATGATGTTGATTTCGCTGAATACTAATATTCCTCGATACTTTATCGAGCGGTATTTGGGAGAGCGACAACTGGGTATTTTTGCTGCAATGTCTTACTTAATGGTGGTCGGACAAATGGTGGTGAGCGCGCTGGCGGAGTCTGCTAGTCCCCGACTCGCGAAATATTATGCAGCAGGAAATACCACTGCTTTTCGCACACTTCTATTCAAGTTGGTAGGGGTTGGTGCAGCGCTAGGAGGGGCGGGTGTTTTAGTCGCTGTTGTTGCTGGGCGGGAGATATTGACTCTTCTCTATCGACCAGAATACGGTCAACAAGCTGATTTGTTTGTGTGGCTGATGGTGGCGGCGGGAATGGGTTATATGTCTTCGTTTCTTGGTTACGGGATGACGGCTGCTAGATACTTCCGGGTGCAAATGCCTTTGTTTGCTTTGGTAACAGGGAGTTCTGCGATCGCTTGTCTGTGGTTGATTCCGACTATGGGAGTGCGAGGGGCGGCGATCGCGCTGATCGTTGGGGCAGTTGTTCAAGCAAGTTTTAGTTTAGGGGCGATCGCTCATGCAATATACAAGCTCGACAGATATACAGAAAGAAAATAAAAACTGCAAAGGATCTCGTTCCCTACGCATTCTTCATGTCGTCGGTGGGATGAACCGGGGCGGGTTGGAAACGTGGCTGATGCACGTTTTGCGACATATCGATCGCGATCGCTTTCAAATGGACTTCCTGGTTCACACAAGGGAACCCTGTCCTTATGACGACGAAGCGCGCAGTCTTGGTAGCAAGATTATCCCGTGCCTCGATCCGTCAAAACCTTGGCTGTACGCGAGCAACTTCAAACGAATTTTACGCGAATACGGGCCCTATGACATTGTTCACAGTCACGTCCATCACTTCAGCGGTTACGTGCTTTGGTTAGCAAAACAGGCCGGAATATCTGTCCGCATTGCTCACAGCCACAACGATACCTCTTCAACAGAGGCTAAAGCAGGATTGTACCGACGTTTGTATCTTGATTTAAGCAAATGGTCGATCGCCCGATATGCAACAGTTGGTTTGGGATGCAGCCACAACGCTGTCGCGGATTTATTCAGTTCAGCTTGGAAAACTGACCAGCGTTGGCGGGTACTTTACTACGGAGTGAATCTGAAATCGTTCCGCGATCGCGTCAGCGCGATCGTCGTTCGTAGTGAATTGGGCATTCCTGCGGATGCTTTTGTTATCGGTCACGCCGGCAGATTTGAAGCGCAAAAAAATCATCTATTCCTTCTAGAAATTGCAGCAGAAGTTATCAAGCAAGAACCCAAAATGCACCTGTTATTGATGGGAGACGGCTCACTACGTCCAAATATTGAGCAGAAAGTTGTCCAAATGGGTTTGGGCGCTCGCGTCATCTTTGCCGGCAACAGGTCGGACGTACCCCGACTGATGTTAAATGCTGTAGATTTATTTCTTTTTCCATCCCTCCATGAAGGTTTGGGCTTAGTATTAATCGAGGCACAAGCAGCAGGACTGCCCTGCGTTTTCTCGGACGTTGTTCCAGCAGAAGCGGATTTAGTGAGACCTCTGCTACAACGAATTTCCCTGTCTAAATCCGCATCAGTTTGGGCAGAAGCGGTTATGTCAGCAAGAAATGGCGCATCAGCGATTAGCCAAACAGATACCTTAGCTATCGTTGAAAACAGCCCTTTCAATATAGCAGCGAGTGTCAAAACCCTGACAGAGGTTTACGAAGCTAACCTCTCAAACTCCTGACAGCAATCCGATCGTATCGTTCGTATTAAACCAGTTATTCAATTTATGTTGCGACAAGTCATTATAGTTATCGCGCTATCTGTGCTGTTTGGTGGCACATCTCTAATTAGCTTGGGCAGTTATAATATTCCTCTCGATCCAGCCGTCCTTAAATTGCGCTATTTGTTAGTGGCCTCAAGTTTACTAATTCTCATCCTCATGTCCCCGTTCAAACAGTGGGGTTTTCATCGTCAAGCTCGACCTCTTCTCCTGTTGTGGATGCTATTCGGCTGTGCATTAGTCGTATCGGGACTGGTTAACAATGACAAAGCTGTTTTTACGAACGGTTTTTGGCAGATGATTGCTGTCCCATTAGTTTTTTTTAATGCTCTACCAAAAGCTATGAAAGAAAATGCTAACATCCTCATGGGAATGGGACTTTTTCTAGGTCATACTCCCTATATTGTTACCTCTCTTGTCTCCTCTCCCCCTGGCAACGGTACACTATATCGCGGAGTATTTGCTAACTCCAATCAAATGGGATTTACCTGTGCAACCATGTCCGCTGGTTTATTTATTTTACTAATTGGTGCTTGGTTTGCCAAAAAATTATCGCTATATTTATGGCTAATTGCTGCCGGTTTGTTCAGCACTTTTATGCTAATTATTTTAGCAAACTCTCGGACTTCAATGATGGTATGCTTTATTATGCTTGCTATGTTTTTTTGGCAGGTTTTAAAAAATCCCATAGCAGTCAAAAAAATGATAACCATCGTGGCTGTGAGTGTGACGACAATCTTGCTATTTGGAGGAGAACAAATTGAGGCTATTAGCAAGAGTCTCAACAATAACTTTGAAGCTAAGGAAGGTTTGAGCGGAAGAGATCACATTTGGGGACAGACATTAGACGAATCAGATTTAGTGGGTCACGGCACCAATTATTTTCAGTTAAACTTTGGACTGGGAGGACATAATACAATTATTGAAGTCATCGGACAAAATGGAATTATAGCAGCATATTTGCTAGTCGCTTTTGGGAGCGCGAGTTTTTTCTATAGTTATGCCTATTTCAAAACTTATATCAAAGAGGATTGTGCTGCGATCGCTCCCTTCCTGATTACAGTATGCTTCTGGTTTTTATCTATGGCTGAAGGGATGTTTGGATCGTTAGGCAACGCTATGACACTTGCCTATATGCTGTCTGTAGGTATTGTGATTTCTAAACCACTAGAAACCAAAAGTAGGAAGGCCGAAATATGACTCAAAAATCTCCATTATGCCTAATTTAAATCAATTCTCTCGACCTGGACATTCAAAGAAAACAAGACGGAATGAATTACAAATATCGTAAAAAAAATGGCAACAAATGGCGTCGCTCGATTCTACGGCCCTCTCTCTTATTGATGTGGGCAATTATTTTTACTTTCGGTTCTAGCCTGATGGCAAATGTTGACTCATATTGTTCTCCTGCTATTGTCGCACCTGTAGCTGCTCTAACTCCGAAAAACCAGAAAATAGTAGAGATTCGTGCTGGCGGTACTACAGTGATTAATAAGAAACCATTTTTTCCATTTGGTTTCTATCACGTTTCCTGGGAATCAACAGCGGAAGAACGAAAGTCTGCTCTCCGCGATATCGCTGCTGCTGGATTTAACACAATTCATGCTTCGGCTACTAACATCGATGATTACGGAGATTTTCTAGACGAAGCTGAGCGGCTGGGAGTCTATGTTTTGACAGAGCAAAATTCCATCGGTCTCCAGAATTTAGTCAACGCTTTTAAGCAAAAACCTGCTGTACTCGGCTGGAGTATTGCTGACGATGTTGATAACGGCAAATGGAATGGCGATGATATTTTGAAATCTCACCAGCAAGCGAAGACAGCAGATCCAAACCACATCACTTACGTTAGCGGCTACTCAAATAAACTCAAGGGGTTTGGGAATTGTGCCGATGTGATTGCGAGGCAGTCTTATCCCATCAAAGGTCGGAAACCAGAAGAATTGCCGGCGACTTATTCTGATATATCGGAGGTGTGGGAAGCCACATCTAAATTTAATCGCTCTACTTATGCTAATTTACAGACATACAATTGGCAATTTCACCCTTCCAAAAAATACGAAGGCTCGCAAGCACCCACGTTTGAGGAAGTGCGCAATATGACCTATCAAGCCTTGCTTGCCGGAAGCAAAGGGATTCTGTACTACACTTATCACGATTCGGTTTGGCATTTGCCAGACCACCCTGATTTGTGGGAGGGAGTCAAATCTTTAGTGCCTGAATTGAAAGCAATTAGTCCACTATTGCTCGAAGGAGGTTTCCAAAAAATTGATACGAAAATGTCTAATATAGTAGCGGGGATATGGGTACGCGAAAACCAAGCTATCGCTGTTGTCGTCAACAGCAATTACGGCAAACCAAGAGAAGTGACCCTAGAACTTCCCATCGAGGTGAGGGAAGCGATCTCGATGTTTCCGGGGCGTCCTTCTGGTATGAGTCTCAAGGGCGGTCAACTTTTTGGCTTGCTCAAACCTCTAGAGGTTCATGTTTACAGACTTGTTATTCGATCGGGACTTACGCAAACATCTGTAACGCCCAACCGCGATTTATGAATGCCAGCAATATTTGGAAAAAGTGCGATCGCACTTTTGGAATAAAATGCTAGGAGAATTGCAAATTTTATGAAAGTAATTGTAACTGTTGAGCATCGCTTCGATCGCACCCCCGACGGAGCAGTGTGGACGCAAACCATGTTCGCACATTCGTACTGGATGCGTTACTTTGACGTTTTTGATGAAGTCGTGGCGGTAGCCCGCATCCGCGAAGTCTCTGTCGTGCCTTCAGACTGGATACGCGCCGACGGTGAAAGAGTTTCATTTGTGGCTGTTCCCTACTACATAGGCCCGTGGCAGTATCTGCTAAAAGCGCCACAAGTTCAGCGCGCTGCCAGACAAGCAGTTGTCGCCAACGCCAATGATGCCGTCATTTTTTACGCTCCTTCTCAGATTGCTTATTGTATCGAACCCCTGCTGCGGGCCAGTGACCGTCCCTACGGCGTATATGTCATCGCCGATCCTTACGATGTCTTCGCCCCAGGCTCTGTCAAAAGCCCTTTGCGCCCGTTCTTCCGCTGGCAGTCTCCCCGTCGGCTGCGAGAACACTGCGCCAACGCTAATGTCGCTGCCTATATTACAGAAAAAGCTCTTCAATTGCGATATCCGCCCAATCCAGAAGCTTTTAAAACCTACTATTCGATGGCCGAATTGCCCGACGCTACCTGCGCTTCTGTTCCCCGATCGCCCCAGGCAGCAGGCAGTCCGCTGACCCTGATCGCTGTGGGTTCCCTAGCTCAACTCTATAAAGCTCCAGATGCGGCGATCGAAGCGGTGGGTATCTGTATGCGAGAAGGATTAGACATCAAGTTAATTTGGGTTGGAGACGGCAAGTACCGGGCAGAAATGGAGGCTCTAGTTGCCACCCTCGGGTTAGGGGAGCGGGTCTTTTTTCGGGGGCAATTGACTGCTGGCGATGCTGTACGCACCGAGTTGGATCGAGCAGACCTTTTTATCATGCCGTCCCACCAGGAGGGTTTACCCAGAGCAATGGTTGAGGCGATGGCACGAGCACTGCCGTGTATTGGCTCCACCGTAGGCGGCATCCCCGAATTGCTTCACCATGAGGATCTGGTACCACCGGGCAATGCGGCTGCTTTGGCTAGCAAAATTCGCGAGGTAGTGACCGATCGCGATCGTATGGCGCGGATGTCAGCCCGTAACTTAAACAAAGCCAAAGAGTATACAGATGAAGTGCTCCGCTCCAAGCGAAATGCGTTTTATCGCTGTGTGCGAGAACAAACCGAAGCATGGATAGATCGAAAATCATGAAAAAACTTTTAATGGTTACAACTATCCCAGATACCCTTCGGGCCTTCTTCCTGCCTTTAGTAAGCCGTTTACGAGATCGGGGCTGGCAGGTAGACGGCATGGCTAAGGGAATTTCTAATAATCTTGAATGCGTGCGGGCTTTCGATCGCGTCTGGGATGTAGAATGGTCGCGCAACCCGCTAGATGGGAAAAATTTAATTGCTGCTCCCGGACAAATTCGGCAGGCATTTTCGCAAGAGCAATACGACATAGTAAATGTATCCACGCCAGTAGCAGCCTTTGTTACCCGATACGCCCTTAAGGATTTGAGAAAGCAGGGAAAAGTGAAAGTAATCTACACTGCCCAAGGCTTTCATTTCTACAAAGGAGGCTCCTTATACAAAAATGCTATATTCTTGGGACTGGAAAAGATTGCTGGGCCTTGGACGGACTATTTAGTAGTAGTTAATCGGGAGGACGAATCAGCAGCAAAGCGCTATGGTCTGATTTCTCCCGAACGAGTCCGTTACATCCCGGGAACCGGTTTAAATCTCGATCGCTTTAATCCCAGTGCTATTCCTGAAGCTGATATCATGCGCGTCCGTCAAGAGTTGGGACTAGGGCGGGAAAACCCTTTATTCTTGTCAGTAGCTGAATTTATTCCCCGCAAGCGCCCTGGAGATATTTTAAAAGCATTTGCCCAACTAGGTCGGCCTCAAGTACACTTAGCCTTGGCCGGAAATGGACTAATTTTTGAAGAAATGCAGCAATTAGCATCCGAGTTAGGGATTCAAAAGCAAGTACATTTTTTGGGCTTGCGGCGAGATATACCCATTTTGATGCGTGCCTCGGTAGCTACTCTGATTGCTTCCTCCCAAGAAGGACTTCCTAATTGTGTCATGGAATCTTTGTGCATCGAAATCCCCGTCATCGGTACAGAAATTCGAGGCACTCGTGATTTATTAGAAGGTGGCAATGGTTTGCTGGTAAAATTGGGAGATATCAACGGAATAGCATCAGCAATGACCTGGATTTTAGACCATCCAGAGGAAGCTCAACAGATGGGCAAGCGCGGACGAGAAAATATGGTTAATTATGACCTGCCACATATCCTGAAGCAATACGAGGATTTGTATGCTGAAGTCAACAATCAACAATCAACAATCAACCCATGAGTAATATCGTTACAGGCGCGGCAGGTTTCATCGGCTCTAACTTAGTCGAGACTCTTTTAAACCAAGGTGAACAAGTGCTCGGCGTTGATGAAGTCAACGATTACTACAATCCCGAATTGAAGAGAAAAAATCTCGCTCATTTTGAAAAAGATCCGAATTTTAAACTAATTGAGGGCAATATTTTATCTTTGGATTGGAAACCGCTATTAGCCAATGCCGAAGTCATTTACCACCAAGCAGCCCAAGCAGGAGTCCGTGCTAGTTGGGGAGACGGTTTCCGCAGCTATACGGAACGCAATATCAATGCAACTCAGGTACTCCTAGAAGCAGCAAAAGATGCACCGCAACTGAAAAAGTTTGTATTGGCTTCTTCGTCGTCAGTGTACGGCAATGCTGGAACTTTTCCTACTAGCGAAACTGCCTGCCCTCAACCAGTTTCTCCCTACGGCATTACCAAATTAGCCGCTGAGCGTTTGTGTTCGCTTTATTATCACAATTTTGGCGTTCCGGCAACTATGCTGCGGTATTTTACTGTTTACGGGCCTCGCCAGCGTCCCGATATGGCATTTCACCTATTTTTTAAATCAATTTTGCGCGGCGAACCGATTTCAATTTACGGAGACGGACAGCAAACGCGAGATTTCACATTTATCAGCGATTGCATTGCTGCTAATTTAGCTGCAGCTAAAGTGCCGGAAGCTGTCGGGGAAATCTTCAATATTGGAGGGGGAAGTCGAGTTGCTTTAGCAGAAGTTATTCAGACTATGGAAAGCATTGTCGATCGCCCAATTCGCATCAATTACCTAGAATCTAGCAAAGGAGATGCGCGAGATACTAGCGCTGACGTATCGAAAGCTCAGAAAATCTTAGGATATCAGGCACAGGTTTCTTTGAGAGAAGGGTTGAAGCAAGAATGGGAATGGGTGCAGTCTTTGTACGGTTAGAGTGTGCTGAACCTACTCAGATGCTGAAGATATTTCTTCAGCATCTGACATTCTATGCGCTAGCCAATCAATGTATTAAGTAGATGAGTGATAAAATATGTATGTCATTGCGAGTGCAACTCTCTGCGTGAGTGCTCTCTTATGAAAGCAATCGCAAGTATTTTGGCAGCTTTACATTCTGTCACATAGCAAAATTTACTTGCGTTTACCTATTTAGAAGATCAATTGCATTTATGTATGGTAGCATTGAATGACGTGCAAAACATCTAAAAATCGAGTTGGAGAAGCTACTGAATACCAAATTTTCCCCTGCATATCACTCTCAAAGATGAGTATGATGGACACAAAAAAAATTACAGCACAGCATAATTTGATAGTTGGGGAGATAAAAAACAAAGGAAAATTTTATTATGCTGTAAAATAATTATTTCCCAAAGCCGCAATGCTATAAACTGGGAAAATAAATTTCAACTCAATGTTTGGTATGTTATTCGCTGGAGTTTGTGGCTAGACTTTAAGATTCTTTTCTCAACTGCGTTCAAAGTCTGTAGGCAAGAAGGAAGGAGTCAGAATGGATACGGAACCAGGCATGAATTTTCAGGTAAAAATTAACAATTTTAGAATATGGATTCTTTCAATATCCTGTTCACGAGTGTAGGCAGAAGAGTAGCACTGATTCAATCATTCAAGCAAGTTTTGAGCGATTTGGGACTTGATGGCACTATTGTCACAACAGATTTAAATAAAAGTGCTCCGGCTGCTTTCGTAGCTAATGTTGCTGAACAAGTCCCCCCAATTTCCGATGCAAATTACATTAATAGTTTGCTGGAAATTTGTGAAAAATATCAAATCAAGCTGCTGATTTCGCTGATCGACCCTGAACTGTATTTGCTCTCGCTGCACCGACATAAATTCGAGGCGATAGGTGTTACTGTTCTCGTCTCTTCTCCTGAAACAAATCTGATTTGTTTTGACAAACGAAATACTTTCCGGTTTTTCAAAGAGTGTGGTTTGCCCACTCCTGAATTGTTAGATGGAGACAAAATTTTTGCAGATAATAATGCCCCTTATCCTTTTTTGATGAAACCTGCGGATGGCAGTTGCAGTGTGGGCGTTAATAAAATCAGAAATGCTAAAGAGTTGGAGTTTTTTCGAGAGTACATTGCTAATCCAATTATTCAGGAATTCCTCGTGGGAGAAGAGTACACTTTAGATATTTTGGTCGATTTTCAAGGAAAGGTGCGATCGGTTGTTCCCCGACTTCGTATTGAAACGCGAGCTGGGGAAATTAGTAAAGGGATGACGGTGAAAAATCCCGCCTTGATTGAAGCTGGAAAAAAGGTGGCTGAGTCATTACCTGGTGCTTTGGGCTGCATTACGGTTCAGTGTTTTTTGCTGAGTAACGGAGACATTAAATTTATTGAAATTAATCCGAGATTTGGTGGGGGATTTCCTCTCGCATTCCAATCTGGTGCTAATTTCCCGCGTTGGATTATAGAAATGATGTTAGGAAATAATCTAGAGATAGCGATTGACTGCTGGCAGGATGGAGTTGTCATGCTGCGGTATGATGATGCAATTTTTGTAACAAAGGAAAGTATATAATGATTAAAATTATCGTCTTTGATGTAGATGATACTTTGTTTCCCGAACGCGAATTTGTGCAGAGCGGATTTCAAGCTGTCGGTGAGTGGATGCTAAATAAATATGCTATTTCAGGATTTTTTGAAATCGCGTGGAAGTTTTTTGCGGAGGGAAAGCGAGGTCAAATTTTCAATTGGGCTTTAGCAGCAATTGGTGTAGAGGATGAACCTGAAATTATTCAGGAAATGCTGCAAATTTATCGAAACCACGAGCCTCAGATATCTTTGCATGAGGATGCTCGGTGGGCGATCGCTTATTTTAGGGGTCATAAAAAATTAGGCGCGATCACAGACGGCTACTTAAAAACTCAGCGCAATAAAGTAGAAGCATTGGCAATTGCAGATAGTTTTGATACGATTGTCTATAGCGATCTCTATGGTAGAGAAAACTGGAAACCCAGCCCCGTTCCCTACTTAAAAGTGATGGAATTAACAGGATGCAGTGGCTCAGAATGTGTCTATATAGGAGATAATCCTCATAAAGATTTTGTCACCGCTAAAAAACTGAATTGGATGACCGTTCAAATTTGCCGCCCCGATGGAGAGTATTCCCACATTACACCTGCACTTGGTTACGCAGCCGATCGCAAAATTTTTTCTCTCACCGATCTGGAATCTATTCTACCGCTAAATTCGATCGAAAGGTCAGATCATCGATGAATATGAGAATCATTAGCTCTTTTCTAGCATTTTGTGGCAAGATTAATCCTGTAGCTGTGGAAATGATGCAATAAAAAAATATGCGGAATCAAACTGATACTAATACAAATGTAGCCAAGAGAAATTTGTATTAGTATCTGCTATTGAGCAAGAGCTTATTCGGCTTGATAGCCACTTTTTTATGGTGGCTAATTTTATAAATTCCGAGTGGCGTAATAGCAATTATTATTTGGATAACAGACGGTTGTTTCATGTTGTATAGTCAAAAAAGAATTGGCAAAGAGGGAGAAATTTTTACTTTCAAAAAACAATGGACTATGAGCGTGCGGCCACTGGAAGGTAGGTCGATTACAGTTGCAGGCGATTCGCGAATAACGCCAATCGGGCGTTATTTGCTGCGGTGGAAATTAAACGAGTTGCCGCAACTCTGGAACGTACTTGTTGGTGAAATGAGTTTGGTTTGCCCCAGACCAGATGTTCCGGGTTAGGCGAATAAATTGAAAGGGAACGATCGCAGATTGCTCTTGCTACGACCGGGAATTACTGGCCCTGCAACTCTTGTTTACAGAAATGAAGAAGAAATACTGGCAAAAGTTAGCGTTCCAGTTCGCTACAACGAAGTAATTTACCCAGAGCAAGTGCGAATCAATTTAGATTATCTATAAAATTGTTCTTTTACTCAGGATTTACATTGCATCGGGAGTAGGTTTTTTGTAAAAGTTGACAAGGAGCAAGTTGGCCCAACTTAGCTAATTATCGAGCGAGCGAGTATGGCAACATATTTTATATCCCAATGAAAATTCAAATTCTTGATTCATCTAGCCCTTTGTGGATGGAAACTCTGGAGCAACTCCGCCACGATGTTTACCATTTGCCAGAATATGTATGTTTAGAAGCAAAAAGAACTCAAACAGCACCTGAGGCAATTTTAATAGCGGAAGATGACAAAATATTTTTTCTGCCTTATTTGTTACGTCGGTCCGATGACTTATTTGACGAACAGTTAGCCGAAGAAGTTTTTGATGTTGTATCGCCCTATGGCTATCCGGGATTTTTGTTAAATGAAGCAGCAGTTAGCAATCCTAATTTTTTGATCCGGGCAATCGAACATTTAACACAGGCATGGCGCGATAGAAATATTTGTTCGGCTTTTTTACGGCTGCATCCTATTCTAAACCCGGATGTTAATGCTTTGACAAAAAATGACTTATTTACACTCAATGGAGAAACTGTTTCTGTTGATTTAACTCTCGACAAAAGTGAAATTTGGCGTCAAACGAGATCTGAACATCGCAATAAAATAAATAGATGCGTCCGCGAAGGTTTTTCGGCTAAAATGGTGCCAATTCACGAATATATCAATGATTTCAACGCAATTTATGAGGAAACAATGGCTCGGGTTGGCGCTGCACAATTATATTATTTTGGAACCAATTATTTTCAAAAATTTATCGATGTATTAGGAGATAAATTGCATTTATGTATGGTAGAATTGAAGGGAGAAATTACCTGTGGTGGTTTGTTTACTGAGTGCTGCGGCATCGTTCAATATCATCTGGGTGGTACTAAGTCAAGCTTTTTGAAACAAGCACCCACAAAATTAATGTTTGATTATGTTCGCTTCTGGGCTAAGGAACGGGGTAATCAAGTTTTGCATCTAGGGGGTGGTTTAGGAGGTTCGCAAGATAGTCTCTACCATTTTAAGGCAGGTTTCTCTAAGGAAAGACACACTTTTTTCACCCTCCGCTTAATTACAAATGAAGAAAAATATCTTCATTTAGTTAATTTACGTGCAAAATATCTGAACATTGAGGTGGAGCATCTACTGAACACCAATTTTTTCCCTGCATATCGCTCTAACTGATTAGGATAATTGTATGATGGACAACAAGCAAGTTTACAGCACAGTAGAATTTGATAGTTGGGCTGATAAAGAACAATTGATTGAGGAAGAAAAGTATCTGATAGAAAACTATTTAGCTCGAACAGGAAACACCCTCGAAGCTGGAACCGGGGGAGGAAGAATTTTGTTAGAGATGAAACAGATGGGTTTTACATCTCTTGCTGGTTATGATTACGTGCCTGAATTTATTGAGCAGGCAAAAAAAAGAGATGCGACGCAGAGTATTTCTTTTGAAGTTCAGGATGCAACTAGCTTAAACTACGAAGATGCTAGTTTCGATCGCCTACTTTATCTACAACAAATTATTTGTTTGATAGAAGATGAGTCAAGCAGATTAAAGGCGATGGAAGAGGCTTACCGCATCCTCAAAATGGGGGGGGTTGCATTATTCTCATTCCTCAGCTTTGAAACGAGAGTTAGAAGTCCCATCTACAAGTCATATTTATCTTATCTCAGGCTGCTACGGAAGCTTCGCGGATCAAATCGTTCTCTTCAATATATTCCTTGGCTGAAGCTTGGTGGAAAACCAAACTGGTTATGCCTTCTGGATCGAGGTCCTTATCCTTATTGGTATCAAGTTGAGGAGGCTGAACTGATTTTGAAAAAAGTGGGTTTTCAAGTAGTTGCTGTGGGTTCTGGTTATCAGATAAAACAAGGAAGAATGCCAGAATCAATTGAAACATTAGCGAATGAACGCCTACAAGGAATGCTTTACTTTGTCTGTATAAAATGAATGATGAGCAATGAACCATGAATAATCACCAATCGCCAATCACCAAATTCAGCCGATTAGTTAAGTGGGTATTAGATAGAGTGGTTTCCGCGATCGCCCTACTGATTTTTTCTCCTCTAGTGTTAATAGTGGCGATCGCCATTTACATCCGCATGGGAGGCCCGGTTTTTTTCACACAACCCCGGCCGGGTAAAGATGGGCGCGTTTTCAACTTCTACAAATTTCGCACGATGACGGGCGATCGCGATACCGAAGGAAATTTGCTCCCCGACGAACAACGCCTGACTGCGATCGGTCAATTCTTGCGAAAAACCAGTTTGGACGAACTTCCGCAACTGTGGAACGTTCTCCAAGGAGATATCAGCCTTGTTGGCCCTCGTCCCTTATTAGTAAGATACCTAGAACGCTACAGCCCCGAACAAGCACGCCGCCACGATGTGATGCCCGGAATCACCGGGTGGGCGCAAATTAACGGTCGCAATGCCATTAGTTGGCAAGAAAAATTCAAACTAGATGTTTGGTATGTCGATCATTGGAGCCTGTGGCTGGATTTGAAAATACTTTTCCTGACAGTAGGTAAAGTTTTGGGACAAAAAGAAATCAGCCAAGAAGGTCATGTTACAAGTGAAGAGTTTAAAGGTAATGAATGAAGTCTCCCCAATGACCAAACAAATCCTCCTCTCCACTCCCCACATGGGCGAACTAGAACAAAAGTTCGTCCGAGAAGCCTTTGACACCAACTGGATCGCCCCCGTGGGCCCCCATGTCGATGCCTTCGAGCGGGAATTCTGCGATGTTGTCGGTTCCAGTCACGCGGCGGCTCTGAGTTCAGGGACAGCGGCTTTGCATTTGGCTTTACAATTAATTGGTGTCGGTGCTGGCGATGAAGTTTTTTGCTCGACTCTGACGTTTATTGCTACGGCGAGTCCGATTACTTATTTAGGCGCAAAACCGGTTTTTATTGATAGCGATCGCACTTCTTGGAACATGAATCCAGATTTATTGCGAGAAGCCCTGGACAAACGAGCCAAATTAGGAAAGTTGCCCAAAGCTGTTGCGATCGTCCACCTCTACGGTCAAAGTGCCGATATCGACCCAATTCTAGAAGCTTGCAACACCTATGAAATACCGCTAATTGAAGATGCGGCCGAATCCCTAGGAGCTACTTACAAAAAGCGTTCTCCGGGAACTTTTGGCAAAATCGGCATTTTCTCATTCAACGGCAATAAAATTATCACCACTTCCGGCGGCGGAATGTTAGTTTCCGACGACCCTAAACTGGTAGAAAAAGCCCGTTTCTTGGCGACGCAAGCTCGCGATCCGGCTCCTCACTACCAACACACCGAAATCGGCTACAACTACCGCCTCAGCAACGTTTTAGCGGGGATTGGGATCGGTCAATTGCGCGTGTTGGAGGATCGAGTGCAGGCGAGACGGCACAATTTTGAAGTTTACAAACAAGCTTTGGGAAATCTGCCGGGAATCGAATTTATGCCGGAAGCTGATTTCGGACGCGCTACTCGCTGGCTGACTTGTTTGACAATTAATCCTGCTGCTTTCGGTGCGGATAGAGAACAAGTTCGCCTCGCACTTGCTAATGAGAAAATAGAAGCGCGTCCGGTTTGGAAACCTTTGCATTTGCAGCCTGTATTTTCTGAGTGTGAATGTATCGGCGGTGCAGTTGCTGAAGAGTTATTTGAGCGCGGTCTTTGTTTGCCTTCTGGTTCTAATTTAACTGAAGAAGATTTAGAACGAGTCACCAGCGCGATCGCAGAAATTCATCGAACAGCTTGAGGGATAAAAAGGGATTCAGCTCAACAAAAAAAAACGGTTTTTTTTAGAAACCGGGTTTTGAAATTGCCGCGAAGTTGGTCGCTGAATTAGCTTGACAGACTGCCAGCAGTCTCCGGTACTCTATTTAAATTTAAGCGCTCGCGCACTTCTTCCAGCGGCGTTTCCCACAGCTTATTCCACTCAATTCCAAATAGTGATTTAGCCTGTTTTCCCCGCAACCAACCTCGGCATAGCGCATCCATATAATCGCCGCTGGTTTCAATTTCTTGTAATGTGGATTTTAACAAATTTTTAGCAAGGAGTGCCAGCCAAAAACGAGAAGCAGACATCTGCGCCACATAAAAAGCCTCTAACTCAATTTCTCCTGTTATATGGGTGCTGCAACCGGTCACGACGTGCCAACAATCATGGGTTTCAGTAGTATGAAAAGCCAAAAATGCCAAGTCATCATCAGGAATTTCTTTGGCTGACAAAACTTTGAGGTTATTGCTTAGCATATGAACTGCATAATGATAACCCAGCGTATTTTTCGGCAATTGGTGGAGTGCTTCCAAATCGACATTTCCCAAACGCGGACGTTCTTGAAATGCCCGTTTTCCTTGAGGTTCCTGGGAAAGAACATCTATTATTAGCTGGAGGCTATAACGATCGCTCGCAGCTTTGAACAAGTGTCCGAGAGCCTCAAAGTCTCCGTCAGGAGATTTCACCATGTTAATAAAAGCTTCAAGAAGCTGCGCTTCCCACTGCTGTTTTTCATTGACGATGTTCTGCATTGGCTCATCCTCCTTCCCTAATAATATTTCTGGCAACTGATGCAGTATTTGAGATCGCAGTTTTATTTGACAATCCCAGGCAATTTACACCATTATATTGATAAATATTGACATTTTTATCATTTCTAGCTAATGACTTGACTTTACATCTAACTGGAGACTATAGGATAGGGTCAGATGCGATCGCCCCTGATTTTATCAAAAAAGTCCGTGAAGCGCAGCTATCCCGTAGGGAACCGCCCTTTTCTTGATTAGCTGAAATAAATATCGCACTCGCCACCAAAAATGCGATCGCCTAACCCAACTCACCTACAATAGGTTCTGTTTGCTCACTAAATTATAGAGAAAAAATTAAATGTGCTAATTATATATTCAGTTTGAGGATAATGTCAACAGTATTTTTTCGTAAATATCGAAGTGTAAATAAAACTCACTAGCTTGGAAGCATCGATCGCACTCAGGTGAATGTATTTGAAAATGCTAAGTTAATTAAAGATTTTATGAAACTTGCGATAAGTCTTTACATTCTCGCTCGAAATTTTGTTATTCTGTTAGCAAGTTTGATTCGATCGACTGAATTGTTGTACCACAGTCTTGCACTCTAAAGAGAACGGCAGTTTCCACCATGAGAATTTTAGTCACAGGCGGTGCGGGTTTCATCGGTTCCCATCTGATCGATCGCTTAATGGCCCAAGGACACGAGGTAGTCTGCCTGGATAACTTTTACACCGGGACTAAGCGCAATATCCTCAAATGGATGGACAACCCCTATTTTGAGCTGATCCGGCACGACATCACGGAACCGATTCGGTTAGAGGTAGATCAGATTTACCATCTGGCTTGTCCGGCTTCGCCAGTACACTATCAGTTCAACCCCGTCAAGACAATCAAAACGAATGTCATCGGGACACTAAATATGCTGGGATTGGCGAAACGGGTAAAAGCAAGATTTTTTCTGGCTTCCACATCAGAAGTTTACGGCGATCCCGATGTCCATCCCCAAACAGAAGACTATCGCGGCAACGTTAATTGTATAGGTATTCGGAGCTGTTACGACGAGGGGAAGCGAGTAGCTGAAACCCTATCTTTTGACTACCACCGCCAAAATGGGGTAGACATTCGAGTTGTACGAATTTTTAATACCTACGGCCCGCGAATGTTAGAAAATGACGGCCGAGTTGTCAGCAATTTTATCGTTCAAGCTTTGCGAAATCAACCGCTGACTGTGTACGGCGACGGTTCCCAAACGCGGAGTTTTTGCTACGTTTCTGATTTGGTGGAAGGATTTATTCGCTTGATGAATAGCGACGAAATCGGGCCGATGAATTTGGGGAATCCCGGCGAATACACTATCTTGGAACTGGCACAGAAAATTCAAAACATGATTAATCCTGGGGCGGAAATTATTTTTAAACCGCTGCCGCAAGACGATCCAAAACAGCGACAACCGGATATTACTCGTGCTAAAAGTTGGTTGGGGTGGGAGCCAACTGTGCCGCTGGATCGAGGTTTAGAGTTGACTGTGAAAGATTTTCGCGATCGTATCGAGGGAAACCAAAAGTAGAGAAGGGGAGAGGGGGAGAGGGGGAGAGGGGGAGAGGGGGAGAGGGGGAGAGGGGGAGAATTTTTACTTCTTACTTCTTCCGACTTCACGCTTGACGAAGTCAATCTGCCCTCTGCCCTCTGACTAATAACAACTGTCAACTCTTAACTGTCAACTGTTAAGCGGTCAACTGTCAAACGATTTTAGATTTGGGATTTGGGATGCAAGGATTGGGGATTGAGGATTGAAGATTTTTGATCGTCAACTGTCTCCGGGTCAACTGTCAACTCTTCCTTCTTCCTTCTTCCTTCTTCCTTCTTCCTTCGTGACAACTGTCAACTGTCAACTGTCAACTGTCAACTGTCAACTGTCAACTGTTTACTAACTTTGAGGACATTTATATGCGTGTTTGCGTCATCGGTACAGGATACGTCGGCTTAGTCACCGGCACTTGCTTGGCCCACATCGGCCACCACGTTATTTGCGTAGACAACAACGAAGAAAAAGTTAAATTAATGAAGTCCGGACAGTCGCCAATTTTTGAACCCGGACTGTCTGAATTAATGTCCTCTGCTTCTCAATCGGGAAATCTAGAATTTACTTCGGATTTAGCAGCAGGAGTCGCTCACGGGGACATTTTATTTATTGCTGTGGGGACGCCTCCTTTGCCTACTGGGGAAAGCGATACTCGCTACGTGGAAGCGGTGGCGCGCGGAATTGGAGCTCACCTCGACGGCGATTACAAAGTGCTGGTAAACAAATCCACAGTGCCCATCGGTTCGGGGGATTGGGTGCGGAGAATTGTACTAGACGGTTTGGCTGAACGTCAAAAAGCTCAAAGCGGTGACGGCATTACTGGTGAGGAAGTAGCAGCAAAAACTGGTGTGCAATTTGATGTGGTTAGCAATCCGGAGTTTTTGCGGGAGGGCTGCGCTGTTTTCGATACGTTTAATCCCGATCGCATTGTTCTCGGCAGCACCTCTGGGCGCGCTATGGATATGATGCTACAGTTATACAGGCCGATTGTCGATCGCAAGTTTGCAGAAAATCAGTCTTTGCCTGCGGTACCTGTGGTGATGACTGATATCAGTTCCGCGGAAATGATTAAGTATGCAGCTAATGCTTTTTTGGCTACGAAGATTAGCTTTATTAATGAAGTTGCCAATATTTGCGATCGTGTCGGTGCAGATGTTACCCAAGTAGCGAAAGGTATCGGTTTAGATTCGCGGATTGGTGGCAAGTTTCTGCAAGCTGGCATCGGTTGGGGCGGTTCTTGTTTCCCCAAAGATGTTTCGGCTTTAGTTCACACTGCTGAGGATTACGGCTACGAGGCGCATTTGCTGAAAGCGGCGGTGGAAGTTAACGAACGCCAGCGCTTGATTGCAATTGAAAAGTTGCAGCAAGTTTTGAAGATTCTCAAAGGTAAAACAGTCGGACTTTTGGGTTTGACTTTCAAGCCGGATACTGATGATTTGCGGGATGCTCCTTCCCTGAATTTAATCGATAATTTGAACAGATTGGGAGCGAAAGTTAAAGCTTACGATCCGATTGTTTCTCAAACTGGGATGCGTCACGGTTTGTCGGGAGTTTTGGTAGAAACCGATCCGGAAAGGTTGGCTGACGGTTGCGATGCTTTGGTGTTGGTGACAGATTGGGAACAGTTTCGCAATTTAGATTATGAAAAAATGGCCCAGTTGATGAATCATCCGGTGATGATTGACGGCCGCAATTTCTTAGATAAGAAGGTTTTAGAAGCGGCTGGTTTCCAATATGTGGGGGTTGGAAGATAAGGAATAGTTTTTGAGCAGAATCTCTATCCCGTAGGGTGCGCTGCGGCGCACCTTACATTTGCTGGTGGCGAACAATCGCGGGTTTACTCGCCCCGCCTGCTTTAGAAACTTTCCATCAATGTTTTTTCTTGAGCGTAAACATCGCGTAGCTGTTGCAGTGCTGAGGCAGAAATTACCGATTTAACTGTAGCTACTAATTTACCCCATTCAAGCAAGCTGTCAACTGAAACAGCGGCTTTGAAGTTGTACGTATAGAATTTAGTCCAAAATTCTGGTGCTTGCGTGCGTTTCCAGCGTTTGTACCATCCGAGATAGTCTCGATCGCAGGCTGGTTTTACTTCTAAGATTGGGGGGAAATCGGCGTAGCTGACAAATCTGCTGAGGCCTTTGGCGTGCACGTACACCATGTTGTGACAGCATTCGATCCGGTAAATTTGGTCGGGTGTGATGTTGAACAAAAGTGCTACTGTTTCTTCGGTGACAAATCTCGATCGCGGATTGACAACGGAAGATTTGTGAATAATTTTTGAGGCGCCGATCCCTGACGATCTTAACTGATTCTCTGATATCATTGTAGTTGCATATCCTGGTGGTAGGTAAATCTATCTGCTGGGTGCGATCGACAGTAATTATCTGTCGGAATTAATTTTAACAGGCGATCGCCTTTAGTTTCGCTGACTCCGCCGAAAAACGGATACAAGCCCCGACTTCTGCCGTGAGCGGCCCAAAATTTTACACCAACGTTCAAGCTCCCAGATTCATCTTTAGAGTCCATCTAAAATCTAAAATCTAAAATCTAAAATCGCATGACCGGGGCGATCGCTTTTTGCTATATTATACTAAATCCAAAATTTTGTAAAGAGTTTATATGAGTAAAGGCTTAGTCAGGCTGCGGGTTCGAGAGTTGGCGGCCGAGAAGGGATGGACGCTCAAGGAGGTTGCGGAGCGCTCGGGCGTGGGCTACAGTACGATTAGCAATTATGCGCGTTCTGAGGGGATGGCAATGGTTGACTTTGCCGCAGTGCACAAGTTGGCCCGCACTTTTGATGTGATGATTGAGGATTTTGTGGTCATCATGGAAAAGTAGGTGCTGTTTGGCGATCGAGCATTTGGTGTAGATTATATCAGTTTTAAATCTGATAAACTGGTTCCAAGGCTCTGCGAAAGGAACCCAGATTCAGAGGCAGAGCCTCGGCTGGTAAAATGGAGGGAGATCGTCCAGATATGCGTTACCAGGCAGAGCATTGGAAGAAGTAGATAATCGTCCCGAAATTCGGACACAGCAGTGCAATTTCCCTACCGGAAATTTGATGATAAAAGCCACAGTAATCGTAGGGTGTGTCGCCTGCGAAGAATCCCTAACTTGCATATCGAAAATCTCAAAGCGACGCACCTATGCGATCGATCGCAACTCTCAGTCGATCGCCTATAATGCAATACGGTTAAGTTAACATTCTTTGTCATTGCCAGGAACGAAGCAATCGCAGGATCTGCTTTTCATATCGTGCGATCGCAACTTTCAGTCGATCGCCTACAATCAAACTAACCCCCTTCGAGCCGGAAATTAGGAGAACCGTCACATGATAGATGCAGCGCTACTATTGGGAGGGCTTTTCACCGTCGTGTGGCAAGCCATCGTAGGGACTCAAGCCAATGATGCAGCAAAGCACCTCTGTTTGACAGGGATAAAAAAATTATCACAAAACGGAAAACTTGTCAATCACGATTTAGAAAAAGCGCTAAAAACTTCTTTCCTGAAAGCTCAACAACAAATCGCCTCAGAATGTCACAAAGAATTGGTTGAGCCATCTCGCAGGGCTTCTAAAGGAATCGTTATTTACTTACCTCAACACCGTCCAGATTTAGAATGGCTAGATAAGAAGATTAAGCAGTTAAAATCTGAATTGGAAAAAGTCGATAAAGAAACAGTCCCGTCTGGGATTCCGATTGCAGGTTTAGATGAGATTGAATTGCTGCTGACTGCCACAGATGAGTTAAAGCAGAATCGGGTTGAAGCAGTTAAGCAAAAACTGCTGGAAGTTGCCCTAGACAATTGCGATGTCGCACCCTACAAAACAAAGTTAGAGCAAGACTTGTTTGCCTTGGTTTCAGCATACTTTGCTCGGGAAATCAAGGAAAATGAAAAGGTTTTTCAGATTTTTACCGGGCAAACTTTGACGCGGATTGATAGCAGAACCCAAGAGATGTATGCTTTGCTTGAGGAGATTGTTGCAAAGAGCCGCATTGTTTACCAACCGATTGACTGGCGGGCTATTTGCCAGCAGATTTTAGACGAGAAAGAACAGCAGCGGCTTAGTAGCAATCAGCTAACTTTTGGCAACCATCAAATTGATGATGTTTATGTGCCGCTGGGATTGGTGGAACGGCACAAAGTACCTGACAAGCGCCCGGATTTGGCTGCCGAGGAAGGTTCGGATTTGTACCGAGAAAAAGAAGTTACTCAAACCTTTGAACATAGCGAGTTTCTCGAACAAGTGCTGCGGCAAGGAAGTAGCCCGAAAAGCAATGGGAAGCGGTTAGGAATTATTGGGGAACCGGGGGCTGGGAAAACTACGCTGTTGCGGCGGATTGCTAATTGGGTGGCTGCTGAAATTTCCGAGGCGATTGTAATTTGGATATCCTTGGCGGATTTGCAGGGGAAGGAATTAGAAACCTATTTATTTGATAGTTGGCTGCTGGCGGCAATTAAGAGAGTTGGGAAGGCTGAGGCGACGGCGGATATTAAGGATGATTTTTTGGCACAGTTTAATGCCGATCGCGTTTGGTTGGTGTTGGATGGGGCGGATGAGATGGCTGTCGGAGATGAAAATCCTTTGGCGGAAATTCAGCGGCACATTAGAACTGGCGGCTGTATTCAAATGGCGCGGATTGTGCTAAGTTGTCGGCAGAATGTTTGGGATGCGATCGGCTCTGCGTTGGATACTTTTGATACTTATCGCACTCTGGAGTTTTCCTATCCCCAACAAGTGGAAATATTTATCGATAAGTGGTTTCGAGCCCCCCCTAACCCCCCATTAATTCGATCCCCCCCTAACCCCCCCTTAAGAAGGGGGGGGACAAGAGAAGAAGGGGACACTCTTACTCCCGCTTTTTCAACGGAGGCGACAGGAGAAGGGGACACTCTTGCTCCCCCCTTAAGAAGGGGGGCTGGGGGGGATCTCTCCCAACAGCTACGCGAAGCATTAGCATCACCGGGAAAAGAGCGAATTCGAGATTTAGTAAAAAATCCCCTGAGATGTTCGCTGCTGTGTGGCACTTGGCAGTCGTTGGATGGGGATTTGCCGGATACTAAGGCTAAGCTTTATCGGCGGTTTGTGACTACATTGTATCAGTGGAAGGAACCGCGCCTGAATTGGATTCAGCAGCAGGATTTGAATACGGCTTTGGGGAATTTGGCTCTGGGTGGGATGTTAAATGAAACGGAGCGGTTTCAGTTGCGAGAAAGTGTGGGATATCGGGTGATGGGTGCATCGCTGTTTGAGTTGGCTGGCGATTTGGGTTGGCTGAATTTGGTGGCGAGGGATGCGGAGACGATGGAAGGGATTTATGCTTTTTATCATCCGACTTTTCAGGAATATTTTGTGGCTTTGGCGGTTGAGGATTGGCACTTTTTCTTGAATCATTTTCCTGGGAATCCGCAGCATCCTGATGCTAGGTATCGCATTTTTGAGAAGCAGTGGAAGGAGGTTATTTTGCTGTGGTTGGGGCGTGAGGAGGTTGGGAAGGATGAGAAGGAAGGGTTTATTAAGGCTTTGGTTGAGTTTGATGATGGGTGTGATGATTTTTATGGAGCTCGTGCATATTTTCTAGTGGCTGCGGGAATTGTTGAGTTTAAGGATTGTAGTCTTGCTGATGAGATTGTCTCGCAGATTGTTAAGTGGGGATTTGTTGATTTTAATGAGGACAAACAGGAGTGGTGGAGATGTCTTGCTCCAATTGCAGAGGGAGCAAGGGAAGTTCTGAAAGAAACGGATAGGGAAAGGGCTATCTCAGCTTTAGTCAAGTTAATAGGTATTTGTCAGATTGATGAAGACACCCGGAGGCTAGCGGCAGAAAGCTTAGGAGAAATAGACAAAGATAATCCAGTTGCAATATCGGCTTTAGTCGAGTTGATCCGCAATTCGAGTGATGAACTTACCCGTTGGATACTGGCAGATAGCTTAGGTAAAATAGGCAAAAATAACCAAGTCGCTATCTCCGCTTTAGTGGACTTAATTCGCAACTCATCTGCTCAAATTCTCCGTTGGCATGGGGCGTATATCTTAGGTAAAATAGGCAAAGATGACCCAGTCGCTATCTCCGCTTTAGTGGAGTTAATCCGTACTTCTCAGGATAAAACAACCAGAAGGCAAGCGGCAATAAGCTTAGGAGAAATAGGTGAATATAACCCAGTTGCGATATCCGGTTTAGTAGAGTTAATCCGCAATTCAGGGGATAAAACTACCCGGAGAATAGCAGCATCTAGCTTAGGACAAATAGACCCAGATAACTCAGTTCTACTCGCATTTTTCGAGGAATTTAGTGGTATTTGTTCCACTGAAAATATGATGATGCAATTGGCGTATGGATTAGCAAAATCATTAAAAAACAACTCAATTACACTCGCAAATTTCGATAATTGCGAGGAGTTGATTGGTACTTCCGAGGATGATAATACCTGGAGGAGTGCCATAGATAGCTTAGGAAAAATCGACAAAGATAACTCAGTCGCGATCTCAGCTTTAGTCGATTTAATCGGTACTTTTCAGGATAAAAATACCCAGAGGAGAGCGGCCGTAAGCTTAGGGAAAATATGCAAAGATAACGTAGTTGCGATCGCCACTTTAGTCGATTTAATCAGAAATTCAGATGATAACATTGCCCGGTGGCAAGCGGCAGATATCTTAGGGGAAATCATCGAAGGTCAATACTTCGCGATCGCAGTCTCAGGATTGAAAGATTGCCTAACTTCCGAAATCTACGAAAACGATTTTAATCGCTATAAAGATTGCTACAAAGTCATCTGGGACTGCGCCCAAAATATGACTTACCCAGAATTTTATCAAGCATGGCACACTCAACCCACCAATTCCCCAACACCCGATCGCAACCACCCACAAAATACAGATATCCCCACACTCCTAAAACAACTCAAACCCACAGATAAAGCCTTCCCCGCGCCTCTCAACATTCGCGCCCTAGAAGGCGAAACAGATACAAGTGCGATCGCCCAAGAACTCTGTACCCAACTGTATCAAACAATCTTCCCCGCAGATACAGACATCCCCGCCATCCGCAACGCCCCCGAATTCAAGCGATTAATTCCGCAACTCAAAAACCGGCTGCAAAAACAGCACATCGCCTTAATTTTGCACTCGTGCCCGTGCGAAAATGCGCTTTCGTCTTTCACCCGCAAACTCGCGGACTCTCACATGGGAATTCATATCGCCTGGATTACCGATACACCGCTGGAATTGCCGCTAACAGGTTTTGCCGCGGATGCAGAGGATTTGTTGGATGCGGTGCAGGATTGGATTCGCGGGATTGGTGCGTGATGTTGGGGCCGAGGTATTCACAGACTGCTGCTTATCGCTGAGGCCAGATCCCCCCTAGCCCCCCTTAATAAGGGGGGGACAAGAATCGTTCTCAAAGTCAACCCCTACTCCCCTTGGGAAGGGGGATGCGAGGGGGATCTGGTCTCGGGCATAAACGAGAGATAAAATGTGCGATCGTACACAACATAAACCATAAACTTCGATCGCTCTTCCTCTTCAACCCGCGGAGGCGGGTTTTGTTTGTGTAGGCGCGATTTCAATCGCCCGCTACTCCGGGGCGGGCTAGGAGCATCGCCCCACAAGAGTTTTAATTTCTTCAACCCGCTTGGAGTGCGTGAGTGTCTGTTTGGCGTGCGATTTCAATCACCCGCTACTCTGTCAAGACGCGATTTCAATCGCCCGCTACTGCGCCACTACCGCGATACTACTGCGATACTAAGGGTAAAGATACAACCGAGCCTCCCCGCAAGACTCCCCCAAACCATGTCCAAGCAAAAAAAGACCCCAGCCAAAACCTACACCGAAATCAACCTCAGCGATCCCCAATACTACTTCAACCGAGAACAAAGCTGGCTAGAGTTCAACAACCGCGTGCTCCACGAAGCCCTCGACCCCCGCACGCCCCTCCTAGAAAGACTCAAATTTCTCGCTATTTTCAGCTCAAACCTAGACGAATACTTCATGGTGCGCGTGGCCGCCCTCAAACAGCAAGTAGAAGCAAAAGTCAGCAAATTGACCTCCGACGGCAGCACGCCCCAACAACAGCTAGATGCCATCAACAAGCGGCTTTTGCCAATGGTGACTCAGCAACACTCGTATTTTGAGCAAACTCTGCGGCCCAAATTAGCAGCAAGCGGCATCTACATTCTCGACTACATCGACCTCAATCAAGAACAGCGCAATTACTTGCACCGCTACTTCAAAGAACAAGTATTTCCCGTACTCACACCCCTAGCAGTTGACCCCAGCCACCCATTCCCATTCCTCTCTAATCTCAGTCTCAATTTAGCAGTAGTTGTCAGAGACCCGGACACCCGCGAAGAACTATTTGCGCGCGTCAAAGTACCGCAGGTTTTGCCCCGATTTTTGCCCTTACCTGCAGATTTGCAGTGGCAGCAAAGGGGCAAAACTCCTGTGTGGACGGGCGTACCTTTAGAACAGGTAATCGCCCACAATTTAGAGGCTTTGTTTCCGGGGATGGACATTCAGGAATATCACCCGTTTCGGATTACTCGCAATTCCGATTTGACTGTGGAGGAAGATGAGGCAGATGATTTGCTGCTGGCCATAGAACAGGAACTCCGCAAGCGCCGGTTTGCAGGTTCTGCGGTGCGCATGGAAATTCAAGCGATTATGCCGCCTGCACTGCGAGATATGCTGATGGACGAGTTGGATCTCGGCGAGCAGGATGTTTACGCCGTGGAGGGGCTGCTAGGCCTCAAGGATTTGATGTCTTTTGTGGGGCTGCCTGTGCCGGAACTCAAAGATCCGGCTTGGACTCCGGTTGTGCCGCCGCGCTTGCGGAACTCGGAACCGCCAAGGATGGTAGACAAATCCATTTCCCATGTTGATGAGGGCGAGGATATTTTCACGACTATCCGCCGGGGAGATGTGATGCTGCACCATCCTTATCACTCGTTTGCGGCGACGGTGCAGCGGTTTATTACTGAGGCGGCGCACGATCGCTCGGTGTTAGCGATTAAGATGACTTTATACCGCACTTCTGGAGATTCGCCGATCGTCAGCGCCTTAATTCAAGCAGCGGAAAACGGCAAGCAAGTAGCCGTTTTAGTCGAACTCAAAGCGAGGTTTGACGAAGAAAATAATATTCTTTGGGCTCGCAAGTTAGAACAAGCGGGAGTTCACGTTGTTTACGGTTTGGTGGGACTCAAAACCCACACCAAAATTGTGATGGTAGTCCGCCGCGAGGACGGCTACATCCGCCGCTACGTCCACATCGGCACGGGAAATTACAATCCCAAAACAGCCGGACTGTATACGGATGTGGGTTTGTTGAGCTGTCGCGAGGATTTGGGTTCGGATTTGACGGACTTGTTTAATTATTTAACCGGTTATTCGCGGCAGGTATCTTATCGAAAATTGTTGGTGGCGCCGGTCAATATGCGCGATCGATTTTTAGCTTTAATCCGCCGCGAGGCCGACTTCTGCCGCTTGAATGCCGATAGCGGCATGGGTAGCTGCGGCCGCATTGTCGCTAAAATGAATGCTTTAGTTGACCCTCAAATTATTGTTGCTCTGTACGAAGCTTCGCAAGCGGGTGTTAAAATTGATTTGATTATTCGGGGGATTTGCTGTTTGCGTCCGGGTGTTGAGGGTGTTAGCGAAAATATCAGAGTTATCAGTATTATCGGCCGCTTTTTAGAGCACTCGCGGATGTTTTATTTTTTCAACGGCGGCGACGAAGAGGTGTATATTGGTTCTGCTGACTGGATGCAGCGCAATCTTACAAGGCGGGTTGAGGCGATCGTCCAAGTGGAAGATCCAACGATTGCTAAGGAGTTGCAAGAAATTTTGGGTGTGATGTTGGCGGACAACCGCCAAGCTTGGGATTTGCAGCCTGGGGGACACTATTCTCAGCGGCGCCCGCCTGCTAATAACCCGGAGGTGAGCTCTCAGCAGATTTTGATGCAGATGGCGATGAATTAGTCAGTTGAGAGTTGGCAGTTGACATTAGTCATGAGTCCGGCCGTCATTAGTCATTGGTCCGGCCGTCATTAGTCATTGGTCATTGGTCATTAGTCATTGGTTAAGCTGTCGCGCATCTAATTTTCACAGTTGTTTTTATTTAAACTTTTGTGGGGTGGGCATCTTGTCATTGGTGCCAACTTAACAACGCGCTTTCCCACAGTCCGGCAGGGGTTAAAACCCCTGCCTCAAAGCAAAAGTCCTCTGAAGAGGACTGATGAGTTCAAGAGTCCTCATAGCGAGGACTTTCGCTATTAGACAGGGGTTTTAACCCCTGGCGGACTGCGGGTTAAATGCTAAGTTGACACCGATCGCATCCTGTCAGCCCCAACGGTACCAATTAAATGCAAAACAGCTTATGAGCTAAGGACTGACAACTGCCCACTAACAACTGCCAACTGCCACAGGTCAACTGTCACAGGTCAACTGTCAACTGTTAAAAGTGCGCTTAAATTCTTCCAACAAATCATCAATTTCCTCGATCGCCTGACTGACATCGATTCTCACGGCTCCCAAGTCCGATCGGTCTAACAGCCGCACGAGGGATTCCCGCTTGATCTCGATTTCTGCTACGCGCTCTTTGATTGTCTGTGCATCCATTGTTTTTTGCCTTTGCTAGTATTAACAAAAATATGTGACCTTCCCCCCTGCGAACAGACGGGGATTCTTAATTCACCGACGTACCTTTCTGGGCTAATCCTTCACTGTTTTTATATTGCAAGTGATGAACGCGCTCAGGGTTTTTGGGTATGTGTTATAGTTTGATTGTACATCAAAACTTTAGCCCGAGTTCAGCGCAGAAAAGGCGGACGTTTACTATCTGCGGGTTTGTTTTTCATCACTTCAGTTAAAAATCGCTTCAGAGCCTTCTCGCGGTTTTTCATAAAAGCAGACCAAAATCCCGGTTGATATTCATCCATTGTCTTGGCTAGGGCCCAGACATCGATCGCTAAGATATTATAAAGCCTTTCATCTTCGCGCTTGAGCGAGTTAATCTGGTCTAGAACAGACTTGTTTGCGACCGCAGTTTGTTTGTCTTCGTCCTTAATCATGTCCGAAAATTGGTTGAAAGGGCAAGAGGGTCGATCGCGATCGCCGCTCTGTATACTTTGATGATACTGCCGATCTCGATTGCCTTCTGGAACCAACGCCCCGCAATTAACACGGATCTTTATCGGTGGCGCCGCGGCGAGTCCAAGCGGGATAGTTTTTTGAAGCTAGAGACAAGATTGTGGATGCACAGATATCCCGCGCTCATCGATGCTAGCAGTTTTCCCGGGTCTTTTGGCAAAAAAACTAAATTTATTCAAGACTTCTTGCCCGATAATAATTAAAGTATATTGTTGATTCCAGCTACTTACCTCACTAATATGTTACGTAAAATTTCTTTAGCAAGCCTAGCCTTAGTTGTGGGCGGTATCTTAGCAGTAGTCGGGTTCTATGCCTACTTCACTGACAAACCTACCCTGAACCTAGCCGGGTTTTTTTATGGGATTCCGCTGTTGCTGGGAGGTTTGGCCCTGAAAGCAGCCGAACTCGAACCCGCAGAGTTCACCGAACCGACTTCTGGTGAAGTTCTCCTGCTGCGAGAAAGTCAGGCCACGGATACTCAAAACCAAGTCCGCAAAGATATCACCCGATTTCGCTACGGCCAACCCGCGCACTTAGATGATGCTTTGGAGCGCTTGGGCTTGGCTCCGACAGACGAGGAACGCCCCCTCCTCAAAGGCTTGCGGGAAGTTGATGTTGACGGTGCTTATGCGTTAATTCTAGAGTTTTATTCGCCGCTGATGCCGATCGAACTCTGGGAAGAAAAGCAAGAAAAAATAGCTAAATTTTTTGGCCCTGGTTTGGACGCACAAGTGACTCAAAAGCCTGATGACAAAATTGAATTGGCTTTAATTACCAGCCCTAAAGCTTAAAGCAGTCTTAAGTTTTGAGTGCGATAATTTTCAACTCACCATTATATTATGTCCGGTCGATTGACCACAATCTCTAACGGTTCGCAGTCAGGACTTTAGTCCTTCTTTCCCTCGGACTAAAGTCCTGACTGCGAACCAATCTTATTATGGTCGTTAGAGCTGACATGATATTAATTATTAATCCTGCATCACTTCCAATACTGATTTTAGCGGCAGCTTGAAACCTGTCGCTATCACCAAAAGCTCGATCGCCCATCCAGACCTATCCCAAATTTGATTTTCCTTAATTATAATATTACTTGAGGAGCGATCGCAATCTTAAATCAGGAGAAGCACAAATCGTTTCGTCCCAAAGCAGGATAGGTATTATCGGCGCAGGAACATCAGGAGCTTATCTGGCAATTCTGCTGATTCAACAAGGGTTTCAAGTTGACTTGTTTGAAAAAGCACCCCATCCGCGCACCGATGGCTGGGGTATCCCGATCGTGCAAGCAGGTATGACTTCAGGTTGGGAAGATGGTTTGTCTTTATCGCGACATCTCACGTCTACTGCTAATATGGCAGAAGCTCTAGCAAATTTTCAAGCTGAAAGATTACCGATTGTCCACGAATATCAACGCACTAGCCGTGAAATTAGTCAGCAAATCAGGGCAAACGCCTCTAAATCCTGAAAGCTTTACCCTATCAGGGGTTTAATTTTGGGCAACCCAACTCAAATAATGGCTGAAACCTTTGTCGCGCAAGTATTCTAAAAATAAGATGCGTTTGCCCTCCTCAGAAAATTGGTCGTCGTTAGCCCACGCGAGAAACTTAGATAAAAATTTAAATAAAAATAGGTTTTTTCGCTCCCATGAAAGAAACCGGGTTTCAGGCTTAAGCAAATTCATGTTTTTAGAGAAACTGGAGGCAAGTTAAGGATAAACAGAGTTAATCAGCATTCACAAACAAGCGAGAACGAGTAATAAAACGCTCTCCATCGGGCCCTTCCAGGGAAAAATCGCTGCCTCCGGGCCCCGAGGCCACGTCTATAATTAACTGCGTTTTCTGCCAATGTTCGTATTGCTGCGCTGCAATATAAAAGGGACAACCGCCTATTTTTCCCAGCAATAAATCCCCATCGCCGACGATTAATTCCCCGTTGGGATAGCACATGGGAGAACTACCGTCGCAGCAGCCGCCGGATTGGTGAAACATCAATTCTCCGTGCTGGGTTTTGAGGTAGTCTATTAGTTTTAAGGCTGCTTCTGTGGCGGTGACTTTGGGGATTGTTTGCATGGGAGAAGGAAGTTCGGCAACGGATGGGGTAACGGATTTAACGGATGTAACTACCAATATGTAGTAGTTATTGTAGGGTGCCGGGCGGGCTGAATGTTTTGACTGTAAACTCAGAATTTTAGTTTTGACGCACCCTACGGTTGGTTATTGTAGGGTGCCGGGCGGGCTGAATGTTTTGACGGTAAACTCAGAATTTCCCCCGCCTGACGCACCCTACGGTTGGTTAGCATTCACTGCTTAGAAGAAACCTAAAGCCTTGGGGCTGTAGCTGACTAATAAGTTCTTGGTTTGTTGGTAGTGATCCAGCATCATTTTGTGGTTTTCGCGGCCGATACCGGATGATTTGTAACCGCCGAAGGCTGCGTGGGCGGGATACAAATGATAGCAGTTTGTCCACACGCGGCCTGCTTGAACGGCGCGGCCCATGCGGTAGGCGGTATTCATGTCGCGCGTCCAAAGTCCGGCGCCTAAACCGTACAGCGTATCGTTGGCAATTTCTAATGCTTCGGCTTCGTCTTTGAAGGTGGTGACTGCTAATACTGGGCCGAAGATTTCTTCTTGGAAAATTCGCATTTTGTTGTTTCCTTTGAAGACTGTCGGCTGGAAATAATAGCCGTCTTGCAAGTCGCCCGGTAAGATGTTTCTTTCGCCGCCAATCAGGCATTCTGCGCCTTCTTCACGCCCGATTTTGACGTATTCGGCGATTTTTTCCATCTGGTTGACGGAGACTTGCGCGCCGAGGGCGGTTGTCGGATCTAGGGGGTTGTCTTGCTTGATTTTGCGGATGCGATCGATCGCCCTTTCCATAAATCGATCGTAAATTGACTCTTGAATTAACGCCCGCGAAGGACAAGTGCAAACTTCGCCTTGATTGAAAGCAAACATCACAAATCCTTCGACTGCTTTGTCGAGAAAATCGTCATCTTGGGCGCAGACATCCTCAAAGAAAATGTTGGGGGATTTTCCGCCTAATTCTAGGGTGACGGGGATGACGTTTTGGGAGGCGTACTGCATGATCAGTCGGCCCGTGGTTGTTTCGCCGGTGAAGGCTACTTTGGCAATTCGGGGGCTGGTGGCGAGGGTTTTGCCGATTTCGGCGCCGGGCCCGTTGACCACGTTGATGACGCCATCCGGTACTAAGTCGGCGATGATTTCCATCAATACTAGGATGGATGCGGGGGTTGGCCCTGCTGGTTTGAGGACTACGCAGTTACCGGCGGCGAGGGCTGGGGCGAGTTTCCACGCAGCCATGAGGATTGGGAAGTTCCAGGGGATGATTTGTCCGATGACGCCTAGGGGTTCGTGGAAGTGGTAGGCGACTGTGGTTTCGTCGAGTTCGCCGATCGACCCTTCTTGAGCTCGGATGCAGCTTGCGAAGTAGCGGAAATGGTCGATCGCCAGCGGGATGTCTGCTAGTCTGGTTTCGCGAATTGGTTTACCGTTGTCCCAGGTTTCGGCGATGGCGAGGCGATCGAGGTTTTCTTCGATGCGATCGGCAATTTTGTGCAAAACCCGCGCCCTGTCTGCTGGGCTCGTCTTACCCCACTTGTCTTTCGCGGCATGGGCGGCATCTAGTGCCAATTCTACATCCTCCGCGCTCGAGCGGGGAATTTGACAAATTGATTTTCCGGTAATTGGTGAAAGGTTTTCCGAGTATTTCCCTTTCACCGGCGCTACCCACGAACCGCCAATAAAGTTGTCGTAACGAGCTTGAAAAATCGACTGACTGCCGGATTGAACAGGTGCTGCTACTACCATTTTATTACCTGATTTAAACTTGTTTTCGCGGACTGTTGAAATCTCTTGAATTTCAACTATCGTCTATTTTCGGGAACTTGGCTAATTTCTATACAAAATTTTACATATTCAAATATTTGATATCGAAGTAGTTTCTCGGTTCCCGGGTCGGGCGGTTAATCAGACTTTTTACAACTAACCGCAAAGCAGGCTATTGACGCAGATAAAAACTATTTTACAAATCCTTTAAATCTGCTATTATATAGATATAAACTTGGCAATTTATCAAAAATACAAATCAAATGCCTGCATTAAATGCCGCTGTTTTGGATTCTGATGTCGCGCCTGGGTTAAAGCATTTGAACGCCGCCAAAGTCCGCTGGTTCCGCCGCCGGCTGAAAGCTTGGGCCCAGGATAATTTCCGTGATTTTCCTTGGCGGCGCACCTGCGACCCCTACGCGATTTTAGTGGCTGAGTTGCTGCTGCAAAAAACTACTGCTGCTACCGTGGCTCCAATTTATCAGGAATTTATCGGTCGATATCCGACTCTCTCGGATTTGGCGATCGCGCCTGCTGCGGAAGTTGCTAGTTTGTTGCAGCCTTTGGGTCTTTTTTTTCGGGCGCAAAAGCTGCGGGAATCGGTGCTGGTTATCCTGGAAAATTATCAGGGAAACGTGCCGCGCACGGAAGCTCAGTTGCTGGAACTTCCGGGAGTTGGGAAGTACATTGCGCGATCGGTTTGCGCTAATGCTTTCGGACAGCCAAAAGCGGTGCTGGATACGAATGTTGCTCGGATTTTGCAGCGTTTTTTTGCGATTGACGGCGGCAAGGTAAAATCGCGATCGCCCGAACTTTGGGAAGCAGCAGAAAGAGTCGCTCCCAAACAGCAAGTCGGGCTGTGGAATTTAGGACTGCTGGACTTTGGAGCGGCAGTTTGCACTGCCAAAAACCCCCGCTGCGGCGAGTGTCCGCTGCAACAGCAGTGCGAGTACAAAATTAGCACGGAAGTCAATTCTCGGCTAATTTCCCCACTCAATTAACAAATATTGTACCGCATTTGTAGGGGCGGGTTCGCCAAAAATCTCTGACTAAAACCAACAATCTCAAAAACCCGCCCCCACCCAACGGTAAATACAAATGTACCAGGGTTAAAAGGGACGGATTTATGATAAATTTACCCCAGCACGCTCATCTCACAACTATTAATTATACCACTTTCAAAAAATGATACAACTGTATGCAAGCTCCCAACCCTTATACAGTAAGTCATCCCCCATCGAAAATCCAAAATCCCAAATCCAAAATCGAAAATGGTATTAACTGTGCCGCAGCGGAATTTCTATCCGAAACTTAGTACCTTTACCCGGTTCCGAAAAACACTTTAACTCTCCTTTGTGCTGCTCTACAATTATTCGATAGCTGACAGTAAGTCCCAAATTGCTGCTGCGCTCCGCAGGTTCCGCCATCAACAATAAATCTGCAATTGGCTCTGCTATCTCTTCGCTGATTGTCATGCCGTTATCACCAATCTCAATAGCAATTCGCTGAGCATCGACTACCTGAGTGCTAATCAAAATCACAGGTCTAAATTTGACCGATTCCGACTCATCCAACTCTTGGATCGACTCTTCCAAAGCATCGATCGCGTGATTGATAATATTCAGAAAAGCTTGATTGAGCTGACCCGCGTAACACTCAACTTGCGGCAGATTTCCGTATTGCTTCATCACCTTGATGTCCCGCCGCCCATCGCGCGCCGGCAAGCGGTGCTGCAACAACAACAGAGTGTTTTCTAAACCGTCGGAAATATCGAATAACTGCCAGCCCGATCGATCGCTGCGGGAAAAATCCTGTACCGACAAGATTATTTGGCGGATGCGATCGCTCCCGGTACGCATGGAACTCACAATTTTCAACAAATCGTCGAGGAGGAATTCTACATCCATATCTTGCTGTTTTTGCAGAATCTCCGAGTCGGGATTGACGAGCTGTTTTTGATACAATCGCAGCAGTTCAATTAAATCGGTAGCGTAACTTTGGACGTGAGTGAGATTGCTGTAAATAAAAGTAATTGGGTTGTTAATTTCGTGGGCGATACCAGACACCAATTCGCCCAAGTTAGACATTTTTTCACTTTCCAGGATTCGATCGCGCGACAGTTGCAATTCTTGCTGGGTTCGTTGCAACTCCAGCCTCAACTCGCGCCCGCGCAAACCCGCGCGCACCCGCCACAACAATTCCTGCTCAACTATCGGTTTAAACAGAAAATCGTCCACCAGCGCCTCCAATTCTTGAGCCCCGGTAAATTGTTCGGGTGTTGTCAGCAGCATAAAATAAGCTGCACCCAATTCTCGTGAAGCGAAGCTATCCCGTTCCCCGTAGGGGTTCCCGAAGGGTAGGGAATCGGCTTTCACCAGCCGGCACACCTCCAACCAGTTGATTTGAGGCGAAGTCCCATCGCAAATTATCACATCCGGCGACAATTCCCTCGCCAAGTCTAAACCATCGTTGGCGTCGGGAGTGACTTTCACCTGATGTCCCTCCCTCCCCAGTAACTCTTGCGCGACTTCCAAAGTCGCAGCATCCGCGATCGTCAGAATCTTTGCCATAACACCCGCTCCAGAACTTACCCTTTAGGATACAACCGCCAGAATTGCGCGGACATATTTAAAATTACACGATAGTTCAATCCTAGAAAAAACAACAGATTTTAGCTGCCTCAAACGCACAAATAGCTCGGTATAAGGTATAATTTTAGACGCACCACCCAAAAAACCAAATTCTAGCCTTGCTAATTTGTGACTTTGCCCAAAAACAGATACAAGTTTCCGACACTCGGATCGGGCAGATCAAAATGGTAGACCCCAGTTCAAGCTCCCAGATTCATCTGGAGGACTACATCTCAAATCTTCAATGCGAAAAATGAAAAATCCACTGACAAGTATCCTAGATACTTTCTCAAGTTGCGCCCGGAAACAATAAAAAAACTTTAAAATTAATTAATCGTCTCCTCTAATTCACCTTCTAGGTCAGCGCCTGGGAATGCCAATCACCAACACCAGCTCAACTTTGATTCAATCCGAAACACTAGAACTATTAGAATGGCCGCGCCTGTGTCAGCACTTGGCTACCTTCGGGGCCACCAAACTCGGCGTCGCCGCCGCCCTGGATCTCCAAATTCCGCCAACTCAAGCTCAAACAGCCGAACTCCTGGCCCAAACTCAGGAAGCTTACCAGTTAGAGAGCCGCGCTGGCGGTGCTTTGAGTTTTGAGGGCATCCAAGACATCGGCCCTGCGCTGCAACGAGCCGAACTGCAAGGTTTGCTCGGCGGTGAAGAATTGCTAGCAATTGCTACTACCCTCGCGGGGGCGAGACAATTGCGCCGGATCGTTGACTCTGCGCCCGATGTCCCGACGCTCAAAGAACTAACATCGCAACTGCGGACTTATCCCGAAATCGAGCAAGAAATCCACCGCTGTATAGACGATCGCGCTCAAGTAGCCGATCGAGCCACTCCTAAATTAGCAGGAATTCGAGTGCAAATGCGGCAGTTGCGCGATCGCATTTATCAAATACTGCAAGGCATTTTACAGCGCCAATCCAACGCCGTCCAAGAACAAGTAATTACCCAAAGAAGCTCGCGCTTTGTGATTCCGGTAAAAGCTCCCCAAAAAGATGCTATCCCCGGCATCGTTCACGACTCATCAGCCAGCGGCGCGACACTGTACGTAGAACCCCACAACACAGTCAATCTTAACAACCAAATGCGGCAGTTGCTCCGGCAAGAACAAGCCGAAGAAGAAGCAGTCCGCCGCGCCCTCACCGAGCAAGTCGCAGCAGTCAAACCAGATTTAGACAGATTGGTGGTGGTAGTAACAACTTTAGATTTAGCTGCGGCTAAAGCGCGCTACGGTTATTGGCTCCAAGCAAATCCGCCGAAATTTATTGAATTGGGAGAGCCAGAATTATCACCAAAAAATACAGAAAATTTAGACGAGGAAAATTCAGGTGAGGAACCAGCAGAAAACAGCAAAGTATTAATTCCCAACCTGCGATCGCAAATTACCCTCCGTCAATTGCGCCATCCTTTATTAGTTTGGCAGCAACAACACGAACAAGGCTTTGCAGTCGTACCCGTCGATTTGACGATCGCGCCGCACATCCGCGTCGTCGCCATCACCGGCCCCAACACCGGCGGCAAAACTGTCACCCTCAAAACCTTGGGATTGGCTGCTTTAATGGCGAAAGCCGGAATGTTTGTGGCGGCCCGCGAACCCGTAGAATTGCCTTGGTTCGACAACATTCTCGCCGATATTGGTGACGAACAATCTTTGCAGCAAAGTTTGTCTACTTTCTCCGGCCACATCCGCCGCATCAGCCGCATTTTAGAAGCTTTAGGCAATAAATCGCAGGCGGGAAATTCAAAAGAAGGGGAAGAAAATTCAAACCTCCCAAATCCAAAATTCCAACAGCAAGACGAGGAATTAACAGATACACAGATAGCTGTTTGGGCTCCTATTCTCAAACCTAAATTACCAATTCCCAATTCCCAATTCCCAATTCCCCATGCCCCATGCCCAATTCCCAAATCTTTAGTTTTGTTAGACGAAGTAGGAGCGGGGACAGACCCATCTGAAGGCAGCGCATTGGCGATCGCCCTATTGCAATATCTCGCCCAACATTCCCTACTAACAATCGCAACTACCCACTTTGGCGAACTCAAAGCCCTCAAATATCAAGACGCCCGCTTTGAAAATGCCTCAGTAGAATTTGACGACAATTCCATGCAGCCAACCTACCGCTTGCTGTGGGGAATTCCCGGACGTTCCAACGCCCTCACCATTGCCAAAAGACTCGGTTTGCTAGCATCCATAGTCGAAGAAGCTCAAACCTACGTCGGGGGAGCATCTCAAGATGTCAATCAAGTGATTGCAGGACTAGAAGCCCAGCGCCGGAAACAGGAAACCAAAGCCCGAGAAGCAACTCAACTGCTCCACCAAACCGAAAAACTGCACAGGGAAGTTTCTCAAAAAGCAGCCGCTTTGCAAGAGCGGGAGCGAGAACTAAAAATAGCTCAGGAAGTGGCAGTAAATGAGGCGATAGGCACGGCAAAATCAGAAATTGCTCAAATTATTCGCCGCTTGCAGGCGGGCGACCAAACGGCTCAAAAGGCCCAACTGGCGACAGATACTTTAAATCAAATTTCCCAAAAACACCTGCCCTCTCGGCAACAACCGGCGAAACCGAAACCGGGTTTTATGCCGAAAGTGGGCGATCGCATCCGCATTCCCACCCTGGGACAAACCGCCGAAGTCCTCAGCGGGCCCGATGCTAACGAAGAGTTGAGCGTGCGGTTTGGGATTATGAAAATGACTGTGAAACTGGCAGAAATTGAATCCCTCGACGGTGAAAAACCGGAAACTAAGGCTCAAACCGCCAAGATTGCAGCTCAAGCAGCAGCTACCGCCAAAGCTAAGCAAGCAGCGTCGGAACCTGCAAAAGCCCATCCCGAAATTGCCATCCGCACTGCAAACAATACGATCGACCTCCGGGGCGCCAGAGTCTCAGATGCCGAAATCGAAATCGACAGAGCTCTTTCCAAAGCCGTGGAATACGGCGTGCTGTGGATAATTCACGGCAAAGGTACGGGACAGTTGCGGCGCGGGGTTCACGAGTTCCTGGCTACTCACCCGCAGGTTTCTCGCTTTGAACTCGCCAGTCAAAAAGAAGGAGGTGGAGGCGTGACGGTGGTTTATCTCAAATAAGCTGGCGTGCTTCTAATTTTCCGGCTCGTGTTCCTTCAAACTCTTGTGGGGCGCGCAGGAGAGCCCGCCCGAAAAGTTAAATCTTTTGCACCCCAACAGCTCAGTCGGAACACACAAAATTGATTTCGGGCACGAGGCGGCGTAGGATGGTTGGGGGTAAAAAAATTATGGGTTTTGGTGGTTGCTGTCGATCGTGCGGAAGCAACCGCAACTTTCAACTCGCAAATTCGTCCAACAGTCACGATTGCCGGAATCAAAGCAACGAGCTATGGAGAAAAATTAACAGAATCTGCTTTTGTCCGGCCGCCAAACAAAAGCACTGCATACTGTTCGATATCCTGCCTCAACCTGTCTTATTTCCCGTGCCCAAGCCATGCGCTCGACCGTAAAGTCATCCGCTCCCAAAAACGAAACGGGCCCATCTCCCAACTGGGAAGAATTGACCCAAAAAGCACCAGAACCTACCCAGTTGGACAACATTAAAGCCCAACTGGATTTAGTGCTGTTAGCCCTAGAAGCGCTGGCAGAAATTGGCTCGGAGGCGATGCTCAAAGTAGCAGCCGAACTGAATTTAGAGCCAATGGTAGCCGATCGCGTGGCTTTGTGGCGGCTGCGCCAATCTAACCCGCTGCGCAAAGGCCAGGGAGGGCGGAAAAAACTGGATGTAGAAGAAGCTCGATCGCTCGTTTTGATAAGCTGTCATTTAGCTTCACAGCACCAAGCTTTAATCCGCCGCGCCGTGGCTCTGCTGGAACAAATGGCAGAGCAAAACCGCGAACCTCACACAGTCGCTTTGCTTGGAGACTATATTGATAGGTTCAGCAACACTTATGCCGATCGCATGGAAGATGCAGAAACTTTATCGGCAAAAGAACTAACTAATTTGGCCCTGAAACTCCTGATCGATTTGCTGTTTTACAGCAGCCCCGGCGGCCACAGGCGGCTCTGGCTGGCTCTGCTAGACCGTGCTAAGAATTAACAATTCGGTATTTTTAAAGTAGAAATTTTAATTCCTGCTATGGTTCTCAAACGGTACACGCCCCCCACTTGCACGCTGGAAATTACAGCCAAAACTTCGCCTCTATCTCGCTGGGCGGGTCAACCCGTGTTTAAATCTTTAAATTTCGAGTTGCGGCTTGACGACCCCAGGCTACCAGATACCCAACACGTTACTCTCAGGGGCGATCGCCTGCAACTCGAAACCCTCCACGAAGCAGTCAGCAACTACGTCCAAAACTTGCTCGGCGAATCCCGCGATTGGGACAACAACCTCAATTCTCAAATTAGTTTTACCGCTGACTCAGACTCGCCACAAGCCGCGCGCAATGCCGTTATATTCGATCGACCCCTCAACACATCCGAACGGGGAACCGCCGCCCCAAACACTTCCTACCTTCCGGTTCCCCCCCGCCTAGAGCCCCGCGGCTTGCTCGCCCACAACTTGTTTTTAGGCTCTTTGAGCGCCGCCGAATCCGGGCCGACGGTAAACTTGAGCACCCTGCAACTCTTTGACTTGGCCACAGCACTAGATGACTGCGCCGCCGAAGTCATGGCCCTCCCCAACCTCAGCCGCGAGCGCGGACGGGCCAAAGCAGTACCCTGGCTGAATGTGGCAGCAATGCTGGTCGCCAGCGTCGGCCTGACGACAGGAATTGTCAAAATGCTCGATCGACCCGCCACCTCCCCGCAAACCGCCACAGCCCCCACCACAGCCCCCGCCAATCCACAATTCGCCCCCGCACCAGGACAGCCCCAGATAGTAGCTGGCGCCTCCCCCAGTCCAGTTCCCGCCCCCACCACCTCCCCCACGGCATCCCCAACACCAACAGCCGCAGCCACACCCGGTTTACCCCCCCTACCGCCCCCGCCCATCAACACCGCCGCCGCCCCACAAAGCCCCAGCTTGCCCCCAATCGCGATCGGCCCGGCCCCAACCACCAACAAACCCAGCCCCATCCAGCAGCCACCCCTGCTATTTCCCCCCAACGGCAGCGCACCCGCAGCCTCAAATAGCGCCCCAGCCCGGACTCAAGGGCAAATCATCACAATTCCCGATCCCGCACCAGGCCCACCAATTGCCGCCCCCCAAGCACCCGCAGCAGTACCCTACCTGCTGCCCCCCCTACCGCCGAGACTAGCTCCCGCCGTACCGCCCCCCCTGCCGCCCTCCCTATCCGCTTCCCGGTTTCCCGTTCCCCCGCAGGAACCCTTCCCCCGCCTCCCCCAGCCAATTCTTCCCCCCGCCAGCACCGAACTCCCACCCCTTGAGGACGCTCAACCGCAAGCCGAGTCAGAGGACAACAACCAGGCTGCCGCGAGCAAAAAAAACCGCACTTTATTTGATACAATTCCTCAGGTTTCAGAAGCTAGAACCTACTTTGAAGAACGCTGGAAGCCACCAGAAGGAATGGAACAAACCTTGGAATACAGCCTGCTGATCGATGAAAACGGGTCAATTCAAACTATTGTGCCCATGGGAAAAGCAGCAGCCGATTATATCGATCGCGCTAGTATGCCATTAGTCGGCGAGCCGTTTGTTTCTGCCGTTTCCAATGGGAAAAACCCGAAAATTCGAGTTGTTTTGAGACCGAACGGTCGAGTACAAACCTTTTTGGAAGAGAGTGAGTGAACCCTCTAAAAAAATGTCGAGATGGGAAATCCAGGTTAATTACTAATGCTAAAGGAATTCAAAAAAAATCAATTTTTAACTGCGGCCGCAGCCGCCAGTCTATTGACAGTTGCTCCAGTTTATGCTGCAAATATCTCTTTATATCATGTCCGGTCGATTACCATAACAAAAACGCTTCGTAGTGCGCGCGAAAGTCCGCAGCCAGAGAGCGGACTTTTGGGCGCACTACAAACCAATCTTATTGTGGTCAATCCACCGGACACGATATTACCGGTGCGAACCGAATTACCAGTAAAAAATATTTTAGTTCAAAACCCTGGGGCGAACGAATATTTTCAGGAAGGCTTAAATTTGGCAGCACAACAAGATAGGGCCGGTGCAGAAGCCGCCTTTCGCAGAGTCATTCAAATAGACCCCAATTTTGCCGAAGCTTACGCTAACTTGGGCAGCATTCTAGCCAATCAAAACAAACTAGCAGAAGCAGTTCCCAATTTTGAAACCGCAATTCGCCTCAAACCCAACAGCCCAGAATTTCATTATATGTTTGGACAAGTCCTGTACGCACAAAATAAAATGTCAGAGGCAGTAGAGTCGGTAAAAAAAGCCAGGGATTTATTCAGAAGCCAAGGCAAAACTCAAGAAGCAAATTCACTCGAACAAGTGCTCAAAAACATGAGAAAGTAACTGAGGCTGGGAGCGCACCGTCCACCGCACCCTAATTTACAACTTCTCATAAAAATCTACTGAAACCCCTGCGGAGAATGGCTGCTTCTTTCTATCCGTTAAATCCGTTAAATCAGTTATAAAATCCGTTGCCGAACTTCCTTCTCTATCACTTCCCTTTTTTTCTATCCCAAACTTCTCCAATCCAATAAAAAACTACAATCCCCGAAAAACTAAATAAAAAATCTTCAATACTAGCAGTACGGTTGGGCAAAATCGCTTGCAGCATTTCTTCCCCAGCAGTGAACACAGTAAAAAGTGCGGGTCCGAAAGGAATGGGATAATTAAACACGCTCATCATTTTTTTGCCAGTAGCTCTATGGCATAAAAAAGAGGAAATTCCGTACAAAATAAAATGTCCGAGTTTGTCAAAAGGCGGATGAGCGAGAGGAAAGTTGACTAAGAGCCCCATATCTGCCACTAGCATGATACTGAGAATAATCAAAAAGTACAAAACACAAGCAACAATCCAGAATTTATTTGATGATTTCATCTTGTTTTTTACTAAGAAAGAGAATACACAAACTAAGCCGTAGGGTGCGTCGCCCAGAGAAATCCACTGCATCCGACAATCAAGCGAGCGACGCACCTGAAAAATCTGATTTTACCAGAAAGAATTGGTTTAAAGCCCCAAGTCTTCTAGGGAGAAATTAAAACAAGACTATTCATTACTCGAATCCTCTTCCTTGCAGGTAGAGGTCGCCCTCAACTGTCACAGGTCAACTGTCAACTGTCAACTGTCAACGCGCCCACTGCTGCAATATGTAATTGTAAAATTTCTCAGTATCTACTCGATCCATTGCTTGAATTTTTCGCCCTCCCTTTTTAACTTTTGTGCGCCCCTGACTGACACCTTCAGTAACAATTTCAGTTTCCCATTCTCGCAATTCGTAAAATTCTGGATGCGCCAAATAAGCCGTTGCCAAAATGTCCCAAAAATAGTAATCTTGAGATATTGCTAGGGCATAACACTGTCCTGCTAAGTCGGAAATTGGATGTTTGCGCTGTCTGGCTAAGCGATTGGAAAATTCCACAGTCAGCGGTACGTTATTGGTGATATCTAAAGGGCACATCACGACGGGGATTTGTGTTTGCCAAATTCTATCGATGGCTATCGGGTCCCAGTAAGCATTCCATTCGGCCGACATATCTTGTCCCGGTTCCATATCTTTGCTAACATTCCCGGGAACGTTGAGTGCGCCTCCCATCCACACAATTTCTTGAATTTTGCTTTCAATTTCTGGTGCAATATCTAAAGCTTGCGCTACTGTTGTTAGCGGCCCCGTTACCATTAAAGTGACCGGTGCGGGGGCATCCCGCAAAACTCGCACCATAAAGTTTTGTCCGGGTTCTGATATTAACGGCGCGTCAACGGTTGCTTTTTCATTTAGAATGGGAAGTCGATCGCACGCAAAGGAATCTCGCCGAAACAAAACCGGAAAAGGGTTGAGTCCCCGCACCGTACTCGCCGCCACCGGAACCTCTGAACGCCCCATCAAATCAAGGATTTTGCGCGTTGCACTCACGGCCGGTTGAATGTAGCAGTCCGCCGGAGTGACAATTACTCCCAGAGTTTCCACTTCCTCCATCGTCATCAGCAACACGACTGAGAGATAATCATCAACTGCACCGTCGTGATCCATTAGTACCAATTTTTTCGACATTCTGCTTCCCGGGTGACTGAATTCCTGTAAAATACAAATATAAATTTATTTGTTCGAGAAATACAAGTGACTCAACTATAGCCGTTCTCAAGTGAGCTACTCGCCAATTACCCATTACCAATTCCCCATTACCAATTCCCCATTACCAATTCCCCATTACCAATTCCCCATTACCAATTCCCCATTACCAATTCCCCATCTCTACCTCACTTGATAATTTATATATATGAATACAGTATCACCTTACGGCTCTTGGAAATCTCCCATTACCTCAGATTTAATTGTTTCGGGAACTGTCGGACTCGGACAAATTGCTATTGACGGCGACGATATTTACTGGGTAGAAGGACGACCCTCGGAAGCAGGACGAAGCGTCATCGTGCGGCGCACTCCCGACGGTAAAATAACTGACGTAACACCGCCGCCTTTTAATGTTCGCACTCGCGTTCACGAATACGGAGGCGGTGCTTTTGCAGTTGCTGGCGGTGCGGTCTATTTCTCTCATTTTGCCGACCAGCGCATTTACTGTCAAACATTAGATTCTCAGCCCGAACCGCTGACACCTGCTGCTAATTGTAGCTACGCAGATGCGATTGTTGACAAGCAAAGAAATCGCCTGATTTGCGTGCGCGAAGACAATGCAGGTGAGGGCGAATCTGTGAATACAATTGTTAGCATTAATTTAGATAACGGCGCAGATATTCAAATCTTAACTCAAGGCAACGATTTTTATGCTTCCCCTCGTTTGAGTCCTGACGGTTCTCAACTTTCCTGGATTTGTTGGAACCATCCGAATATGCCTTGGGATGGCACCCAATTGTGGGTAGCAGAAATTAATGAGGGCGGTTATTTAGGCGAAAAATATTTAGTTGGGGGCGGGGTTGATGAGTCGATTTTTCAGCCGGAATGGTCGCCCGATGGAGTTTTGTATTTTGTTTCTGACAAGTCGAACTGGTGGAATTTCTATAGAACCCCCCTCAATCCCCCCTTAGCAAGGGGGGAAGCAAAGATAGAAACAAGCTTGCGCGAACAACCAGAAATTGAACCAGTTTGCGAAATGGCGGCTGAATTCGGTCTTCCTCAGTGGGTTTTTGGAATGTCTACCTATGCTGTTGTCTCGGAAAGCAAAATTATTTGCACCTACACTCAGCAAGGCAAGTGGCATTTAGCGAGTCTCGATTTAGCGACAAAGGAGTTGACAAATATTGAGACAGGTTACAGTGATATTTCGTCGGTGCAAGCGCGCGGAGAAATAGCGGTTTTCCTGGCCGGTTCGCCGATCGCACCTACTGCTATTGTACAGCTAAATTTAGCCACAAGTCAACGGGAAATCTTGCGGAAGTCGAGCGATTTAAGCATCGATTCGGGTTATCTTTCCGTACCGCAACCGCTGGAATTTCCCACGGAAAACAATTTGACTGCTTTCGGATTCTTCTACCCTCCGAAAAACAAAGATTTCGCTGCACCTGCGGGTGAAAAACCGCCGCTGGTTGTAAAAAGTCACGGCGGCCCAACTGCTGCTACTTCTAGCAGTATGAATTTGAAAATTCAATATTGGACGAGTCGCGGTTTTGCCGTGCTCGATGTCAATTACGGCGGCAGCACCGGTTACGGCCGGGAATATCGCAGAAGGCTGCAAGATAGTTGGGGAATTGTTGATGTTGATGACTGCACTAACGGTGCTAAATATTTAGCCGAACAGGGTTTGGTAGACGGTGCAAGAATGGCGATCGCCGGAGGCAGTGCAGGGGGCTACACGACTCTGTGCGCTCTGACTTTCCGCGATGTGTTTAAGGCCGGTGCGAGCTATTATGGAGTGAGCGATTTGGAGGCTTTGACAGCGGATACTCACAAGTTTGAGTCGCGCTATCTGGATGGATTGATCGGGCCTTATCCTGCACGCAAAGATTTGTATGTAGCTCGATCGCCCATACATTCGGCCGAACGTTTATCTTGTCCCGTTATCTTCTTTCAAGGATTGGAAGATAAAGTCGTGCCGCCGAATCAAGCCCAAATGATGGTAGAGATATTGAAAGCTAAAGGTTTGCCGGTGGCTTACGTTGCTTATGAAGGGGAACAGCACGGTTTTCGACGCGCTGAAAATATTAAAAGAACTCTTGATGGCGAGTTTTATTTCTATTCCCGGGTGTTTAAGTTTGAGTTAGCTGAACCTGTGGAGGAAGTGCCGATTTACAATCTTTAGAAAAAATTAAGTTTGCAGTTGCTCTGTTTGCGCTCAAACGCAACTGCAAGCTTGAGGCATAATTTGGCAATATTGAATGTGATGTCCTTCACAAATTTTGCTGTTTGCTGTCACAAATTTTGCTGTTTATTGTCACAGCTTTTAAGGGAATATCCGTACAAACTATTAGAGTGCGATCGATCTTTGTTACCGCAGAAAAGATCGATCGCGCGATCGTCTAGTTCTGAGTCAATCTATGGAAACCCCTGTCAACCTGATTCCATCTGCTTTGGGCGAGCTGTTTGCCGAAGTCAATCATAGAGGCTACATTACTTTAGCCGATCGCTACGGTTTAATGGCGGCTATTTTTGACGAAACTTTGACTGAGGATGACAAACGCTCGATCGATCGCCTCCTGCGCTCTGTGTGCCGGGGCCGGATAAAATTAGTTAACGAACTTTCTGCGCTCCGGTAAGCATTAAAAACCCCTTCATAAGACGGGCGCGATTGAAATCGCTACTACACAAACTTTCGTCCCTCTCGCTTGAGACTAAGAAATAGCGGTAAGGTGCGGTGTGCATGGAACCCTAGATATAGAGGTTTTTCGTAAGTTCCAACCAGTTTAACGTGCAGGCATAGCTGTAGCTAACTGCAAGTTGCTCAAACTTTCTTCAGCCCCAAAATCCATCTGATAGCTGAGTGCCGCAGGAATCCCCAGCACGCAGCAGGGAAAATTCTTACTTAGTTCCCTAACCAGCGGGTGGTTGCTAGAATTGCAGCCTAAAAACAGTAAATTTGCTGATTCTAATTCTACCACATTTCTCAGTTCTGTGGCAACCCGACCGATGCGCAAATGAGCTTTGAATAAACCGCGCCATTCCTGCGCCAAACAGCGCGCTTGCCACAGCAACTTATCTGCTACCTCGTACTCATTGTTTTGACTAAAAATTGCTCGTAAATAAGGCGGATCGATCCAAGTTGCCCGCTGGGATACCGATTGGATTCCGGCTGTAGGTAATGCGATCGCAGGCGCTGCACAGTAAAGAGCCGATGTTTCCTCTAAATCCGACAGTTTCGGCTTCGTAGCCCAGGCATTTTCCACGCCCAAACTACAAGTATCTTCATCGTAACTGTTGGGCGTTGCGTCGAGTACGTAGACGACTTGCACCGTGACTTCTTTTGTGGTTACTAAACGAGTTTGATGCGCAATCCACAGGGTAATGTCCAGAGCTGTTTGACTTTTGGGAGAACTGTTGTAACCGACAATAAAATTGATTGATTTTGCCGCTTTTGGAGATTTTAATTTCTTAGAAACAGGCACTTTTGGCTCCGGCAGCAACACCATTTCTTCTGCTAAGTTTTGGTATCCCAATGCACTTTCAAAACGCGCTAAAATTGTTTTGAGATTCACAGGCTTGACCTCTCTTAAGTGAATAGTTTTGTCTCTGCGTCTGGCGTTATTCGTCTTGCGTAAAGTAGCGATCGAGAAAATTCAAGGCGTAGTTGCGCAGTTCGTAATACTCCTGAGATTCCCGCAACTCCTGGCGATCGCGCGGATGCGCAAACGGTACTTCCAAAATCTCGCCGATTGTCGCCGCCGGGCCGTTAGTCATCAACACAATGCGATCGGACATATAGATAGCTTCGTCCACATCGTGAGTAATCATCATGGCAGCTTGTCTGTGATTTTCCCAGATATCCAGCACCTGTTTCTGCAACTTGCCGCGAGTCAGAGCATCCAGCGCTCCAAACGGTTCGTCCATTAATAACATCTTCGGCCGAAGTGCCAAAGCTCGCGCAATCCCAACCCGCTGTTTCATGCCCCCTGAAATTTGATCGGGATATTTATCTGCTGCTGCTGTTAAGTTTACCATTGCTAGGTGTTCGTTGACAAGGCTAATCTTCTCGGCCCTGCTGAGATTTTGCAAAACTTCATCAACTGCTAGGCGAATATTTTCCCGCACCGTCAGCCAAGGCAGCAATCCGTAGTGCTGAAATACCATCATGCGATCGGCACCCGGTTTGCGAACTTCTTTGCCATCGAGTGTCACGATTCCGCCGCTTTGTTTTTCCAAACCTGCCACTATTTTCAGCAGCGTCGATTTGCCGCAACCCGAGTGACCGATTACTGAAATAAATTCGTTTTCTCCAATACTTAAGTTGATATTTTCCAGAACGCTAAACTCGGTGCCGTCAGCATTTTTATACGACTTGGACAAGCTGTTAATTTCCAGAAAGGCAGAGGGGTTAGGGACTTGGCTATTAGTGTTGATAGAAGTAGCAGTATGCTGAGTCATGTGACGCTCCTGGTAATTAGTAATTGGTAATTGGTAATTGAGGTGGGGGCGGGTTTATTCAACCTATCTCCACCATTTGAATTTCTGGGCGAACCCGCCCCTACAGGATTGATAAGAATGATGTTTTTCGGTGAATTTCAACGGAGATTGGGCATCCCCAAGCAATAAACTCGTAGGGGCGGGTTCGCCAATAGCCTCAAAAATTGCTTCGAGATTAAATAAACCCGCCCCCACCCCGCGATTGAGCTCGCTCGTCACTTTCAACCCCTAGCAGGAGGCTAGGAAAAACGGCAGATTTAAGACATAAAAAAAGATTGAGGGCGGTTGGCTCTAATCTCAAAACTATTGAGATAACCCACCGGATCGCTCGGGTCAAATGCTTTTTTGTCAATAAAAACTTCCGCAGGTTCCACTTTGTAATCCTCCTTGGGACAATCGATCGCCATTTCGGCAACAATTTTGCGGTAAAGGTCGGTTCTCCAAGCTTGTTTAGCTAATTCATCAGCATTTTTCGGCACCTCCTTAATGTGTCCCCAGCGGGCGGCTTGAGTCATCAACCAAATACTGTGAGACTGCCACATAAATGTTGAATGATTTCCCGGTATTTGGGGCAAGTTATTAGGAATATCATAGAAAATAGTTGTATCTTCCGATATTATAGTGCGGTCTTTTTCGTCAAACCCTCCATAGTTGTATTCGCCAACTATTCCCGGCTTGGTAAATTTGTCGATCGCCCCGTTTTTAGGTTTAGCTCCAGTAAACGATCGATCGGTCAACAGCGCTGCTATTTGACTGCGATTTTCCGGCTTGCTGCAATACTGACAAGCTTCCACCATTGCCTTCACCAGCGAGTAATAAGTCTTCGGGTTTTCGTCTATGAATGACTGCATTACTCCCAAAACGCGATCGGGATGTCCCAGCCAAACTTCCTTACCTTGCGCGAAGGTAAAACCCACTCCCAAATTGCCTGTAATCGCCCGCGTATTCCAAGGTTCTGCTACCATGTAAGCCTGCATCGCCCCAATTCTCATGTTCGTTACCATCTGCGGCGGCGGCACAATAATTACCCGAAATTCTTTGAACGGATCGACACCGGCGGCTGCCGATATGTAGCGGACAAAGTATTCGTAAATCGCCGAACTCAACACAACAGCCCAAACTTTCTTTTCCGGCGGCTGACTGTCAAAAAAGGCGCGAAACTGTTTGCCAAATTCTTCAAAATTGCCGTTGTATTCGTGCCACGGGCGCAAGCCGAAATCCCACATCGCTTTGTTCATCGTCATGGCGTTGCCGTGGCGGTGAATTGTCATTGCCGCGCACAGGGGTGCGTGGCGCGCTCCTTCGGCACCTATTCGGGCGTTTGTGACGGCGCCGGATACGACTGGGGAGGCGTCGAGGCGGCCGAAGATGATGCCGTCGCGGGAGGTTGCCCAGCTTGCTTCGCGGTTGAGTTTGACGTTTAAGCCGTATTTGCGGAAAAATCCTTTTTTCCAGGCGATCGCAAATGGTGCACAATCGTTAACGGGTACGTATCCTACGGTTAAATTGGGTTTTTCTAAGGTTTGGGAATTGACGATCGGCTTTACCGCTTCGGCTTCTTCTGTGAGTCCTTTTGCCGATCGATCGGCATTAATTCCGCAAGCGGATAAAGTCATTCCTGCCGCCGCCGCACCCATTCCTTGCAAAAACTCCCGCCGGTTCCATTCATTGGAAAAGTTATCACTCATACAATTTTAGATTTTAGAATTGAAGAATTGAAGAATTGAAGAATTGAAGAATTGGCAATGACTGATGAGTTAAGAGTTTGGCTCTAGCAAATCAATTGCATTTTATTTGGCAACTCACTCTGATATAATTCTCGATCGTTAATCGCTAACTATCCGCCATCTCAAACCTGAGTTTTTAGCTAATGACTAATGACTGATGACTAATGACAACTGACTGCTGACTGATGACTCTTGACTAATGACTCTCGATCGATCGGTGCGTTACCATTTCCTGAACTTTGCCAACTGCATAGTCAAGCAACAAACCAGTTAAGCCAATTACAAACACCGCTAAAAATACCGAACTCAGATTCAAACGGCTCCATTCATCCCACACAAAAAAGCCAATTCCCACACCGCCCGTCAGCATTTCCACCGCCACAATCACCAACCAAGCAATCCCCAAACTAATCCGCAAACCTGTAAAAATGTAAGGCAAACTCGCAGGCAAAATTATCTTGGTAATCCGCCTCCAGCGCGGCATTTCCAACACTCGCGCCACATCCAGATAATCCTTGGAAACGCTAGAAACTCCCAGAGCCGTGTTGATAATTGTCGGCCACAAAGAGGTGATAAATATGACAAAAATTGCCGACGGATCTGCTAAATTAAAAATCGATAGAGCTATCGGCAGCCAAGCCAGCGGCGACACCGGTTTGAAGATTTGAATCAGCGGATTGAGCGCCATCATTGCCGGTTTCGACATCCCGATCAGAAATCCCACGGGAATCGCCACTGCTGCACCCAGCAAAAATCCCAGCAACACCCGCCGCAAACTCGCCAGCAGCAGCCAGCCAATGCCTAAATCTCCGGGCCCGCGCTGATAAAATGGATGCAATATGTAATCTAAATTAGCGATTAACGCTTGATACGGGGTGGGAATTAAATCGCTTTTGAAGCTGGCAACAATCCACCACAGGCCAAGAATTCCCAAAAAACCAGCGGCGGGCAACAATACATTATCTCGGATAACAACGGGTTTTGCTCGTTTCCACGCTGCTTGTCCGGCAACTGCGATCGCAGATAAATTAAGCTGAATCGACATTTTAATCTCCTTCAGAGTCAGGGGCGGTACAAGAATCTTGAACAATACCAACCTGAGACACTGACGAAGCCAAACTATCTTTTTCAGAAATTTGGCTTTTCAGTCTCTTCTCAATGCCTGCGAAGTTAGCTGACGGGCTAGGACTGAGAGATGTCCTTCTCAAGAGATTTCCAAATTAAAAATTACATTCAAATTTTGCAACTTTTAACTTTGCTGTTTAATTCTCTAGAGATTCGCCCCGAAAATTGGTTCCTCCGCTCCAGCGACACGCTTTAGTGCGATCGCGCACTGCTGGATTAGGCTTGACTTTTACAGCCAATTTCAATTAACCTAGCACGAGCGTAGAATTTTGTCAATACGTCTCTAGGAGTAGATATTGGCGATCGGGGAAGCTGAAAACTTGGAGATCAGTAAAAAGGTTAATTATTAAACTAACCTCGTAGAGATAAAATGCGATCGCTCGCTTCATTTGCATACAAAAGCCATGATAGATTTTAGCCAAGCGCTACAAGATAAAATAGACACAATTACCGAAAACTGGATCGAAGCTGTTCGCTGCGACGAGCAAATCGGAACCGCCAAGCAACTCACCTACGATTCCGTGCGCGACAGCCTTCCCATCGTACTGGGAGCGATCGCAACTATGCTGTCCCAATCCCAAGAGAGCGAGGAGATTCTGACAGTCGTAGAACAAAGTTTAGACCACGGGAGTGTCAGGGCAAAACAAGGCTACGATGCCGAAGAAATTGCGCGGGAATACCGCTTGCTGCGGAGGGTAATTTTCTCGGCTTTAGAGCCAGACTTGCTAAAAGGCTCAGCCGCTGAAGTGAGCCGAGCTTACCGCTTAATTGACACGGCCCTCGACGAAGCAATTGCTGATTGTTTCAAAACCTATACCCAGGAAAGATTGCAAAAACTACAGGATTTGCAGCACGAATTGCAACTTACAAATCAAGAGCTGACTCGCTTAGTTCGGGCCAGTCAAGAAAATCTATCTCACTTAGCTCACGAATTGAAAACTCCCCTCACCTCTATTATTGGTTACTCAGAACTTTTTTTAAGGCACAAAAAAAATGAGGAACTTAAAGATGCTGCTCCCAATTTGAAATATATTGATAAAGTCCTCACCAACGGCAGACAGTTACTTAAATTAATTAACGATACTCTGGAAATCTCGCGGTACGACGCGGGACGCATACAATTGCAGCTAAGTCCCACAAACGTGCGATCGGCGATCGGCACTGTTGTCGAAATAATCGAGCCTTTGGCGAAAGCAAAAAATTTAGAGATTACTGTTGAGTGCGATCCGGTTCTCGATCGAGTTGTGACAGATTACTTGCGCTTGCAGCAAATTGTCACCAACTTGGCGAGCAACGCCATTCGCTACACCCAAGCTGGTACTGTTACCATAAAAAGCGAATTATTGTCAGACCAACATTGGACTATCTGCATCACCGATACAGGAATTGGCATTGCTTCCGAAGACTGCGATCGGATTTTTGAGCCTTATTTTCGAGCCGGCAACTCCCTGGCTTCTCACATTCCTGACAGTACCGGCTTAGGGCTAGCAATTGTCGCTCGATTAGTCAACCTCTTGCAAGGTAAAATCGAATTAGTTTCTGAAGTAGGAGTTGGCTCCTCCTTCACTGTAATTTTGCCCTTAGAATTGGAGGGATTGTAGATTACTGTTGGCTGTTGACTGTTGACTGTTGACTGCTGACTGTTAACTAATGACTGTTAACTAATGACTAATGCCCTGTTTGGCCTGTTTGGCCTGTTTGGCCTGTTTGGCCTGTTTGGCCAATGTCCTGCGCAGGCCAATGACTAATGACAGATGACTTCTTCAAATCAGAAACCGGATAGTTACATAAACAGCCGCAGCCACCAATTGCAACCCCATCACAGGAAACCCGTAACGCAGAAAAGTTTGAAAAGAAATCCGTCGCCCGTGCAGCTCAGAAATTCCCGCCGCCACAATATTAGAAGAAGCTCCTACCAAAGTGCCATTTCCCCCTAAAGTTGCCCCGTACATCATCGCATAAAACAGCGGTAGCACCGCCGGTGGAAACTGGCCTGCAAAATCCGGCGCCAGCACCTCTGCCGGCGCGAGCCCGACATTGACAACATACTGTTTTAGCAGCGGCACCATCGCCACCACCAGCGGAATATTTGGCACCACGCTCGACATCAAACCCACGAAAAATAACAAAGTTAAAGAACCCAAAAAAATATTTTTACCTAAAATAACTGCTAATACTCCCGATATACTGCCGATGACTCCGGTTTTTTCCAAACCGCCAATCAGCACAAATATCGACATAAAAAATAGCAGCGTGCTCCAATCTAAATCCCGCAAAATATTGTTAAGAGAATCAATTTTGCTGTGGTGAGCTAAAAGCATTGCCAAACCAGCTCCCAACAAAGCAACGGCTGCCGGTGAAATTGGCACCGGTAACGACTCTCCAACTACAAAAAATGTCAGCACGAAAGCTATAATTAAGCTGCCCGCTGCTAAGACTCGCGGGTGATTGATTTTTGGGTGTGGCAAATTATCCAAATTATCCAATTCTTTGTGCCATATTTCTGGGAACATCCACGGCAAAATAACTAATATGACTGCTACTGCGATCGCCCCGCCCAAACTTAACTTTAGCAGATAATCTGCAAAGCTCATGTTAATCGCATCGCCGACAATGAATGTCGCGGGATCGCCCACGATTGTCAGCAGTCCCGAACTGTTGGCAACAAACACCATTAAAATCAGCAGCGGCACAAAATCTACACCGACTTCTTGTGCCATTGGCGGAATTAATGGCGCTAGCAGCATGACTGTCGTCGCGTTGGGCAAAACTGCACAAATTGGCGTAGTAATCCCTACAATGCCCAGCAAGAGATTTTTGCCTTTGCCTTTCGCCAACAGCACCATTTGAGTTGCCAAGTAGTCGAATACTTTCGTAGGCTCAAAGGCTCTCACCATTACCATGACTCCGAAGAATAAGCCCAGCGTTGCGTGACTGCGATTGATATATTCGATCGCGTCCTTTAACGTCATCACGTGGGTAAAAACCAGAATCAGCGCTCCCAGAAATGCCGCAACTGTGAGGTGTATCCATTCTGTAATTATTAAGAAAACTACACCGATAAATGTTGCCGCCGCGATCGCAGCTTGCACGTTTTCCATTTAGTCCCCTGACAAAAATCAAACTTAAAAATTCAAAACCCTGGGTTTGAGGAATCCTACTACTTTATGGCTATTATGTCAATAAGTTTAAGTGCTCCTTTTGGCAGCACCAAGCTGGGAGCTAGTCCTGGAGAGAGTTGCGGCACAGGGTAAAAATTACGTCAAAACTACTTCTTTTGGCAGGGGCTCGATAGCCCGAAATTTGGTATGGCGATCGGGCGATCGCTCAACTACAATGAAGCATGGGCAATATCTGCCAAAATTCACCCCCCCGCCGACATCATGGACTACAGCCAACTGCTCGCCGACAAAACCGATACGATCGTCCAAAACTGGATTGAAGCAGTACGCTTCGATCGGAAAATTGAAACCGCTGACGCCTTACCGCACTCAGCGATCGAAAATCACATACCTTACCTGCTGGTGGCGATGGCCACAGTGCTTTCCCAAGATCGCAACAGCGAAATAAAACTAATAATTGAAGCCAGTTTCGATCACGGATTTCTCCGAGCCGAACAAGGCTACGACGCCGCAGAAGTAGCCCGGGAATACCATTTATTGCGTCAAGTAATATTCTCTCACTTAGAAGCCGAATTGCTAGCAGGAAGCACCGCCGACGTATTCAGAGCTTTTCGGCTCATAGATGCCGTAGTAGACGAAGCAATTGCCCAGTGTTTCGATAGCTACGTCGCTCAGAGGCTGCAGGAACTTCAACAAATCCAAACTCAGTTACAACTCACAAATCAAGAACTCAATCGACTCGTCAGCGTCAACCAAGAAAACCTCTACCATTTAGCTCACGAACTCAAAACTCCCCTCAACTCAATTATCGGTTATTCCGAACTGTTTTTGCGCCAAGAAAAATGGCAATCCGAAATCAAAGATACCCTCCCCGGCATCGAACACATCGAGCGAGTATTGCGCAACGGCAGACAGTTGCTGCGCCTGATTAACGACGCACTAGAACTTTCTCGCGCCGACGCCGGAAAAATTAAACTTAACCTGCGGCAAACTAATGTACGATCGGTAATTAACACCGTAGTAGAAATGATGCAGCCAATGGCTGACGCTAAAAAACTAAAGCTCGCTGTTACCAGCGACTGCGCCCCCACACAAGTAATCGCCGACGGACAGCGGCTGCAACAAATTGTCACCAACCTGCTGAGCAATGCCATTCGCTATACAGAAGCTGGTAGCATTGAATTAACTTGCTGCCGTGCTGGAGAAGCAAATTGGGCGATCGCAATTACAGATACCGGCATTGGCATCGCCCCCGCAGATACAAACCGCATCTTTGACCCCTTCTTTCAAGCAGGAGAAGCAAACAGGCAGCACTTTCCGCCCGACAGCACCGGTTTGGGATTAGCCATAGTATCGCGGCTGGTTAAACTGCTGCAAGGCAAAATTGAGCTAGTATCAGAAATAGGAGTTGGCTCAACTTTTACGGTAATTTTGCCACTGGAAGTCAAAACCTTGCAAGAAGTAATTTAAACTTTTTAAGTGGTGATTTTTAAATTAAATTTTCCTGGTAAATAAGAGCTGTTTTTAGTAAATGTCGGTCATAAAAATATTACCTTTGAGTGAAGCAGCCACCAGGCGACTTGGGATTTCAATAAAGTTCTTGATTTCAAACAGAGCACTCAAAACTCACAACTTTCACCGGCCTGCTATCTTCTAAACAAGCCATCGATCAAAGATGATACCGAGCTAATTAACCAGACGACAGCGCCAGCCAGGAAAATGTTTTCTCGAAGTTCTCTTTTATTTATACTGTAACCACCTCTGCGCCCGCCACTGCCAGCACCGTCTCTCTCCAAATCATAAATTACTTTCTCCGCGTACCATCTCTCCGACTTGCCGGGATACCTATCTCTCGCATTAGCCAGCAGTCGTTTGGCCAGAGATTTATTTCCTTTAACAGCCTGTAACAAATTTCTGTCTATGCCCTCAGTGTTCTGGGAATCTTGCCATATCAAAAAAGCGATCGTACCAATTAGCGCTACCAGACCAATTGTGATTAATGGTTTCACAGTTTACTTTTTGGTTAAATTATGGGATGATTTTATCTTCTAGATTTGAGCGCGACAAGAGGCAAGTCTAATATCTATACAATTGTTAATATTTTTTGTCGGTCGTAGCTGTTGGTTGCAAAAACTCGCTTGCCAGAAATGCGATCGCCCGCTCAACGCAGTATGATTAAATTATCAAAGCCTGTTCGAGCAAAGACGATTTAAATGCCTGCCCCCTACGCACCCCCCACCGTAACAGCCTTTCCCCTAACAGCCGTTGTTGGGCAAGAAGCGATTAAATTAGCGCTGCTGTTGGCAGCAATCGATCCGGGATTGGGAGGAGTCGCGATCGCCGGTCGTCGCGGCACAGCCAAATCAGTCATGGCTAGAGCCCTACACTCCCTGCTGCCGCCCGTTGAAGTGATTAAAGATTCATTCTGCAACGCCGAGCCCACTCGTCAAGAGGAAACAAATCTTGTAGAGACGGGATTCATCACATCTGAAATCGTACCGTTCGAGGGAGAGAATTCCCTAGTTACTCAAATAATTCCCGCACCCTTCGTACAAATTCCCCTCGGAGTCACAGAAGACAGACTGTTAGGTTCAGTCGATGTCGAACAATCAGTAAAATTCGGTCAAACTGTATTTCAACCCGGACTCTTAGCCCAAGCAAATCGAGGCGTACTTTATGTAGATGAAATTAATCTCCTCGACGACAACATAGTCAACCAACTGCTAACAGTATTAACCGAAGGGCGCAACCAAATAGAACGCGAAGGAATTAGCTTCCAACACCCCTGCAAACCTCTATTCATCGCCACCTACAACCCCGAAGAAGGGCCGCTCAGAGAACATTTGCTCGATCGCATCGCGATCGTACTTTCAGCCGACGCAGCACTCGAATTAGAAGAAAGAGTCTATGCAGTAGAACAAGCTTTATCCTACTCCAGCTCCCCCCAAGAATTTCTCAACCAATACGCCGAAGACACCGACAACCTCAAAACCCAAATCATCCTCGCCAGAGAATGGCTCAAAGATGTCACCATTAAACGCGAACAAATAGCCTACCTAGTAGAAGAAGCCATCCGCGGCGCAGTTCAAGGACACCGCGCCGAACTGTTCGCAGTTCGAGTCGCCAAAGCCGCCGCCGCCATCGAAGGACGCACAGAAGTTAACGCCGAAGATTTGCGCCGCGCCGTAGAATTAGTCATCGTACCCCGCGCCACCATCGTCCAAACTCCCCCAGACGAAAACACACCACCTCCTCCTCCCCCGCCACCGCCACCCCCAGAACAATCGGAACAAGAACAAGAAGAAGACGAGGAAGAAGACAAAGAAGACGAACCTCCAGAAGAACAAGAAGAAACCAACATTCCCGAAGAATTTCTCTTCGATCCCGAAGGCGTAATTCTCGACCCCGACGTGCTGTTTTTCGCCCAAAATGCCAACCGCCAAGGCAAATCCGGCAGCAGAAGCACCATTTTTTCGGAAGATAGAGGCCGTTACGTCAAGCCAGTATTGCCCAAAGGCCCCGTCCGCCGCATCGCCGTTGACGCCACGCTGAGGGCGGCGGCACCCTACCAAAAAGCCCGCCGCGACAGGAATTCACACCCCCCCCAACCCCCCCTTGGTAAGGGGGGGCAAGATACAAGTCAACCCCCCCTTACCAAGGGGGGGCAAGAGGCGAGTCAGCGCCGCGTATTTGTGGAACAGGGAGACATTCGGGCGAAGCGCTTGGCGAGAAAAGCTGGGGCTTTAGTCGTCTTCGTCGTGGATGCTTCGGGTTCCATGGCCCTCAACCGGATGCAGTCGGCCAAAGGTGCAGTCATGCAGCTACTCACCGAAGCTTATCAAAGCCGCGACCAAGTTGCTCTCATTCCCTTTCGCGGAGAACAAGCGGAAGTATTGCTACCGCCGACTCGCTCGATAGCCTTGGCCCGCAAGCGTTTGGAACGGTTGCCCTGCGGCGGCGGTTCCCCCCTCGCCCACGGTTTGACTCAAGCCGTGCGCGTGGGAGTCAACGCGCGGCAGTCTGGAGATATCGGTCAAGTGGCGATTGTCGCTATTACTGACGGACGCGGTAATATTCCTTTGGCCCGTTCTTTGGGCGAACCGATTTTAGATGGCGAAAAGCCTGATATTAAGCAGGAATTGTTAGAAATTGCTGCTAAAATTCGCGGTTTGGGAATGCAGTTGCTGGTGATTGATACCGAGAGCAAGTTTATTTCGACCGGCTTTGCGAAGGAGTTGGCCAAGACTTCTGGCGGGAAATACTATCATTTGCCGAAAGCTTCCGAACAGTCGATCGCAGCTATGACTAAAAATGCTCTGCGCGACGCGATCGGCTAAAATTCTTAAATCGAGATTCCATCCGCATTGAGAGTGGCACAGGCATCCCGCCTGTGTTCCCTCTGCCCTTAACAATCAAAAACTCGGATTTTTGCTAAGTAAATTCACCTCATTAAACGTCAAATACGGATCGCTAAAAAGATTGCTGTGTATAGCAGTTTTCAGAAAGATTCGCGGACGCTTGGGTTTTCGGGAAAAAGGTAATCAGAAAAAGGTAATCAGAAAAAAGCTTGCTGTTTAAAAGCTGGTGCCGTGCCCATTACCCATTACCCATTACCCATTACCCATTACCAGACATACCTCACTCGGGGTGAGACTCGGCTATATGTCTTCTTCCTTCTTCCTTCTTCCGACTTCCATCGGACTTCTTCCTTCTTCCTTCTTCCGACTTCCATCGGACTTCTTCCTTCTTCCGACTTCCATCGGACTTCTTCCTTCTTCCTTCTTCCATCGGACTTCTTCCGACTTCCATCGGACTTCTTCCTTCTTCCGACTTCCATCGGACTTCTTCTTAAAACTCTAATTTTTAACTCTCGCTCTCCGGCGAGTCACCACCAGCGAACCCGCAACTAAACCCAACCCCCCCAGCATTGAAGGCTCAGGAATTTTCACCGGCCCCGGCGCCCGGTTTACAGTTCCCGGGTTCGGGTTGACAGAAGTTATAGCTTGGGGGGGTTGACCGGCAATCGCCAGCAGCAAATTTTCTGAACTCTGGGATGAAGCAGCAGTATAAACGGCTCCGACATTAGCTGCAAGGGCAGCTTGGCCGCCGGACATCACGGCGGCGACAGCCAAGAAAATTCCGGCTGTAGGTGGCAATAATTTGCGAGCAAAAAAGGTGGGCATGAGACATTACCTGTTTGGCATTTTGTCGATCGAACTCAATCTCTCGATCGTTAATTTTTTGAGCATTCCCAGTCTGAGCTACTGCGAGCAACTAACCCAACCGATTTAAGATTTAGATTTAAGATTTAAGATTTAAGATGATTGCGGTTTGCTGTCCCTAGTTTGAAGTAAGTCGCCAATCAAAAACCTAAAATCAACTGTGCCCCCTGCCTCGATCGTAGACTCCTCAATCCCCAATCGTAAATGCCAAATCCCTAATTGATTGACCTGTGCTATCTGCGATGCGATCGACTTTCAGCTTGCCCCTCGCCGCAAATAGCGCCCGCACTTTCACCTCAATTATACCTCTGCCGCGACTGGCCAAGATGCCAGAGGGCGATCTCGTCCCGAGACAACGAGGGCGCGGCACAGACTTACTTGTACGCCGTCGATTATAAACAATCGCTCGCTGCTTGGAAGTGATCTCATCCCCATTCTTTATCAAATCTTTAAACTATTTCAGGTTTTGTCAACAGACTGTAAAGCTGTCAAAATATAGATAGCAAATCTCAGCCAAAATTAGGTAAAATCCTCGTGAGTAACACCAGCAACTTCCGCGAAGCCGTGCGCGAGGCCAAAAACCACGCGCTGGTAGGCCCCAACGTCATCTCCAACGCCCTCCCCTTCGTGGGCGGCGGACTCGTCTTAACAGCTATCGGCACCTACGGCGGCCTCGGAGTCATCCGCAACTATCCGGGAATCTTCTTTCCCACGTTTATTGGCGCGATCGTCCTAGAATTAATTCTATTCTTTGTCGCCAGCGCCGCCGCCGAACAAAACAACAAAAACACCGCCTTGCCCCTGCTGGCCACCTACAGCCTGCTTTCCGGCTACACCCTCAGCGGATTGGTGTTTGTAGCACTCAGAAGCCAAGGAGTCGGCATCGGAGGCATCGGTTTTGCAGCCCTCGGCTGCGGCATTACTTTCATCGCCGCCCGCCAAATTGGCTCGAACCTTTCCGAACAAGACGGCATGGCCCTCACCAAAACTATCAGTTTAGGTGTGATTGCTTTGTTAGTCGTTGTTGGCGGTCAATTTTTGCTGTCGCTTTTCGGCGTCTACGCCCCAACCTGGTTGGAAATTGGCATTTCTGGCATCGGCGTCTTTATATTTGCCGGCGCTGCGATCGTCGATTTTTACATCTTACCCCGCAGCTACCGCGACGACCAGTATTTGCCCGCCGCTTTGTCGATGTACTTGACCTACATCAACTTGTTCATCTTCATTCTGCGCCTGCTGATTGCTCTCAACGGCCGCGATTAATCCTTGAAAGTTTAGCTTAAAAACAACCGCAGCCCGATCGACATCGGGCTGCGGTTGTTTTTATTAAGATTTGCAACAAAGATCGCCATCAGTCGATTTTAGATTTTAGATTTTAGATTTTAGATTTACTTGCAGCGCAGAGAATCACCGGAACCCGAACTTGGGTCTAAAATTTGGGACTCTGGACTCTGGAGTGTCGGAAACTTGCATCCGTTTTTGGGCGGGTCATCGCGTCCTCTGTCCGTATCGTACACAAAACTTATATCATCTTTGCAGCCTGAAGGCAGGAGGTATAATTTTAGTTTTTAACCCCTCAATCAAAAATCTTGTCATCTAATTCTGTCGATCGCGATTTCAACATTAATCACAAATCAATAGGAAAACACTCATGTACTTAAAATATGAAGATATCAAGAGAGTCAGCGTAGAAATCACTTCTAGGTGCAATGCAGCTTGTCCCCAGTGTCCGCGCACCGACAACCCGATTTTGCCAGCAGCAGAATTAAAGATCGAAGATATTGAGAGAATTTTCCCACAAGAGTTTTGCTCTCAATTGGATTTGGTCTATATGTGCGGCAACTACGGGGATGCTATGACCAGCAATACCACAATTCCCGCGATCGACTATTGGCACCGCATGGGAGTTCCTCAAATCGGCCTGTACACCAACGGTAGCGGGCGCAACCCCGACTGGTGGCGCACCCTGGCACAGACAATGACAGGAGAACACGATTCGGTCACTTTTAGCATCGACGGATTGGCAGACACTAACAGCATTTACCGCCAAAATACCAACTGGGACAGGATAATGCAATCCGTTAATGCCTTTATCCAAGCTGGCGGCAAAGCAGTCTGGCACTACTTGATATTTGAACACAACCAGCACCAAGTAGAAGCCGCGCGGGATTTAGCCAAACAACTAGGATTTGTCGAGTTTGTACCAAAAGCTACCTCTCGTTTTGTGGCGCAAGAACTGTTTACCAAACCGTCTCAAAATCAACAGCCGCAGCAGTCGCAAAACTCCCCGGTAGAGGCCCGGGTAGAGGCCCAGATCGATCGCCCAAACCAACCGGAGACGGCAAATGTGTCAGCCCCTGGGCCTGAAGAAATCGCAGCAGTCAAGTTGCACCGACAAGCCGAGGTATATTTAACCGCAGGGAATCTGTCAGAGGCCATATCCGCCTGCCAACAAGCCCTAAAAATTCAACCTAATTTTGCAGCAGCATGGAAAACTTTAGGAAATGCTTTCCAAGGTACGGGGCGATTGCAAGCAGCAGCCGACTGCTATACAAACGCGCTGAAAATTCAGCCTAATTTTGCCGAAATTTATGCTAATGTAGGCAGTCTTTACGCTCAACAGCAACAGTGGCAGCAAGCTACATCTTATTACCGAAAAGCGATCGCCCTCAAACCAGATTTTGCCGGCGCTTATCGCAATTTGGCTAAAGCATTGACCCAGTTGGGAGAACCAGCACAAGCAAATCAGGCTTGGTATCGCGCAGTAGCCCTCGAAATTCCTCAAGTACCCCCTCAAACTCAACCTCTCCCCTCAAAGCCACAAAGCCCAGACCTCCAACCCCCCTCCCAGGAACAATATCAAAATCCAGAGGGAGAGCAATTTCTCAAAGTTGTAGAAAGCTACGGCGGCTTAAACAATTACTACCGCAACGTAGAAATTAGCTGTCAAACTCAAGCTAGCAAAGATATTTTCATTTCTTTTGAAGCGGAACTCTGGCCTTGCTGTTGGGTAAGCCATACTAAATACGCTGTTTACAACCACACCTACAGACCGCAAATGCTGGCTTTACTTGAAAAGTACGGCGAGGGATTTAATTCTCTAAAAACTAAATCTATCAAAGATGCGATCGCCACTGATTGGTTTCGGGAAGACCTCACAAACAGTTTTTCATGTTCCAAAAGGTTGGACGTATGCGCTCACGAATGCGGTAAAGCTTTCAATTCAACAGGTTCGCAGTACATTTAGCAAGATCCGCGTTCCTGAGCGCTCAAAAAATCTTTCTCAGTTTTTTTGCCACAACAAGTCAGGCACAAGCTAAGATTAATACAATCACCCACAACGCTGGAGAAATCACAGTGGAAGTTCTAGACATCAAACACAATATCGAAACTTTGTGCGATCGACTAACCAACCTACAAGACTGTCTTTAGCTCAGCATTAACCGCCGAGAGCCAAAAGTTACAACAGCTAGCGGCACAGCCGAAATCGGGCAACCGCATCAATACAGGCGAACGGCTACTCCAAGAACTAGACGCACTCCAATCCTATCAGGCAAAACTCAACCAGTGCCAAACAATTTTGGCAGATGCTACAGCAGCACTGGAGTTACTCGAATTTCAAGCCGACGAGGAACTAGAGCAAGAACTTCAAACTAATTTAGCTCAACTCAACTGCTCTCTCGAAGAGTGTGAATTAGAGCAATCCTTGAGCGGGCCTTGCGACAAAAATGGAGCCTACCTGATAATTAATGCAGCAATAGATGACTTAGATGCTCAAGACTGGGCAGAAATGTTGCTGAGAATGTATGCTCGTTGGGGACAAAACCGAGGCTATAGAGTTCTGTTAGTTGAAGATTCCCTATTGGAGTATCTAGAAATTAATTCTGCAATTTTGGTAAGAGGAGGAGTTAATTCTGTAACTTTGGCAATAGACGGACGTTACGCTTACGGCTATCTAAAGTCAGAAACCGGAGTGCATCTACTGAAACGTACATCGCCTTTTAATATTACCAGAAAGCAGGCGAGTTCAGCGACGGTGGAAGTTGTGCCAATGTATGTGGAACTGGAGATTCCACAGCAGGATTTAGAATTAATAATCTTGCCTCGTAGCAACCTGAAGAGTAGTGACCCACTCGAAACTTGGAGGAGGATTGTTCACATTCCTACTGGTATTTCTGCAATATCTGGGGAGGAGCGGAGTCGACTGCAAAATACAGAAAGGGCTTTGGCGGTTCTCACCAGCAAACTGTTTGCTATTATGCAAAGACAAGGAGTTCAACAGCTTGCAGATATTCAGGTCGAGAGCCTAAAAACAGTCCTTAACCAACCAATTCGGGAATATCAATTTGCCAGCGACAGCGCGAACCAGGGCAAAGTTTTGGATGTCCGTACAGGAATCCAAACAACAGCCGTCGCCGACGTGCTCGACGGCAAACTTGACTCATTTATCAAAGCTGGTGTGCTACTGAAACATTGATTTGCACATTTAGAGCAACATTTCAGCTAAACTCGAAAATACACCCCACAACCAGGAGAACTCACAGTGGAAGTTCTAGACATCAAACACAATATCGAAACATTGTCCGATCGACTGGGTACCACCCAGGACTATCTTTGACATCCCCGCACTCACAGCCAAAATCCAAGACTTAGAGCAAATCTGCGCCCAACCAGCATTTTGGGACGACCAAGATCGAGCTCAAGAAACCCTCCAAGAACTCAACGACTTCAAATCTCATTTAGACCAATACCGCGGCTGGCAGACTAGCCTAGAAGACGCTAGAGCTATTTTAGAACTGCTGGAGTTAGAAGCCGACGAGTCCCTGTTCCAAGAAGCCTCATCGAGTCTTTCCCAATTAACCCGCGAACTCGACCAGTGGGAATTGCAACAATTACTGTCCGGGCCCTACGACGAAGGCGGCGCCGTTTTGACAATTAACGCCGGGGCCGGCGGTACAGATGCTCAAGATTGGGCCGAAATGCTGCTGCGGATGTACACCCGCTGGGGTGAAAGTCACGGTTACAAAGTACATTTAACCGAGATTTCTGAGGGAGAGGAAGCAGGTGTTAAATCTGCGTCTTTGGAAATTGTCGGCCGCTACGCTTACGGCTACATGAGGTCGGAAAAGGGCACTCACCGCTTGGTGAGAATTTCGCCTTTTAACGCTAATGACAAGCGTCAAACCAGTTTTGCGGGCGTGGAAGTGATGCCTGTGCTCGATCGATCCGTTAAACTGGATATTCCAGAAAAAGATTTGGAAGTCACGACTTCCCGCGCAGGCGGTAAGGGCGGACAAAACGTTAACAAGGTAGAAACGGCCGTCCGCATCGTTCACCTTCCTACCGGTTTGGCCGTCCGCTGCACCGAAGAACGCAGTCAGTTGCAAAATAAAGAAAAAGCTCTCGCCTTGCTCAAAGCTAGGCTGTTGGTGGTTGCTAGGGAACAGCGCGCCGCCGAAATTGCCGAGATTCGCGGCGACATGGTAGAGGCAGCTTGGGGCAACCAAATTCGCAACTACGTGTTTCACCCCTATCAAATGGTAAAGGATTTGCGAACAGGAGTCGAAACAACTGCGATCGCAGATGTGATGAACGGCGAATTAGACCCGTTTATTCAAGCTTACCTGCGCCAGGAAAATCAGTTGGTCAGTTGACAGTTGACCTGTGACAGTTGACCTGTGACAGTTGACTACTGTGAAGACTTCAGTCGGCAAAAAAGCAGGACTTGCATTCCGAACGATCGAACCAAATTTCTGGTATAATTTTGGGGTTTTGGTCGATCGCCCGACATCCAACAGGTCGCGCCGTCAAAAACCTTGATATGATAAAACTTGATCTAACGAACAAAAGGAGAAAGAATGACCCAAGTTGTAATCGGCGAAAATGAAGGGATCGAGTCAGCCCTGCGACGGTTTAAGCGACAAGTTTCCAAAGCGGGAATTTTCCCCGACATGAGAAAACACCGCCACTTTGAAACCCCCCTCGAAAAGCAAAAGCGCAAAGCTATTGCTAGAAGGACTAAGAGACGCTTCCACCGCAACAACAAACCCTAGAACTAGCACTAAATTGATTCGGCAGATATAATGCCTTGCGATTCTAGTACCGCAGCGACTCGGAGAATCACCGCTTCGCTGTAGGGAGCACCAACAATTTGTACCCCCAAGGGCAAAGCGCCGGGCCGCTGTACGGGCACGCAAAGCACCGGCAAGCCTATAAATGATAGGGGTTGGGTGAACAGTCCCAGATTGGGACGCACTAAGATTTCTTGTCCGGCGACGACCATTTTCTCGACACCAATTTCAGGAGCAGCGATCGGCGTGGCAGGTGCGAGAATGATATCGGTATCTAGGAATATTGCACGAATTCGAGATCGGTACCACTGTCTGAATCTCTGCGCTTGCAAGTACCATGTCGCAGGAATCAGGGTTCCAGCCAAAAAACGATCGCGCGTGGCAGGATCGAAGTCTTGAGGGCGCGATCGCAAATTTTCCAAATGCAAGTTTCCACCCTCGCAAGCAGTAATTATAAACGCTGCCGCCCTCGCGCGATCGGATTCCGGTATCCTAACAGTCGCAAGCCCCCCGATTTTTGGGGGGTTTGTTATTGTTTTTTCCGACTGCATACCACATTTTAAGACATTTGTCAAGGCTCGGGCAACTATTTCTACAGCATCCATTGCTTCCGGTTCGGCCCCTTGGGCGAAATACCCGCCAGCAACAGCAATTCGCAATCCTTCGATGCCTTGATTTAACTGCTGCGAACAAAGTTCTGGCGGGCGTTGAGTGCAAACTGGATCGCGATCGTCCGGGCCTTGCAGGATATCGTACAGCAGCGCCATATCTCGGATCGATCGCCCGAACGGCCCCACGCAATCCAAACTGCTCGAAAACAAAAAAGCACCGGCCCTTGACAAACGGCCGTAAGTAGGCTTAAACCCAAACACACCGCACAAAGCAGCGGGTACGCGGATGGAACCGTTAGTATCGGAACCGAGGGTGAAGGGTACTAAACCGGCGGCGACTGCTGCTGCGGAACCGCCGCTGGAACCGCCGGCGATGCGGGTTGTATCGCGGGGATTGCGAGTCGGGCCGTAGTGGCTGTTTTCCGTGACGAAACCGTAGGCGTACTCATCCATGTTGAGCGTGCCTACAAGGATTGCACCAGCTTGTCTGAGTCGAGCGACCCCCGCCGCGTCTTGGCTCGCCGGAGGGTTGTCAGCGTTGATTTTTGACCCTGCTAGGGTGGTAATTCCGCTGACATCGAAGAGATTTTTGACCGCGAAGGGAACGCCTGCTAAAGGGCCTGGGTTTTCGTTGCGCGCGATCGCATTATCTATCTTTTCGGCTGCTGCGATCGCACTTTCTGCGGTGATAGCTGTAAAGCAATTTAGGGTTTTGTCTCGATCGGCAATTCGTTCTAAAGCAGCATTTACAACCGCTGTCGCTGCAATCTTACCACTTTTAACCGCCGATGCTGTGGCGACTGCATCCGCTCCTGCTAAAAATTTGGCTTCATCTGCGTTCATCGGCGGTTAAAAATCTAAGGTTCAAACACTGGCGCAGCTTCGATTTCTGGGGGTAAGGGGAATTCTGTAACGAGTCGGGCGATCGCCGCTATCCTCTCGAAGTTTACCACAACACCGGGCCGATGTTCCGGGTCTAACGGTAAGTTTATCAGTTCGGCAGTGCGATCGACATATTCTTCTACATTTACCATGAGTCCCTCTCAAAAAAACATCAGCGTTCATCCGCGTACATCCGCCCCCATCTGCGGTTAAAAATCTAAGATTCAGATATAAGTGCGATCGATTATTGTATTGTAAGCGCGATCGGGCTGTCAGTTGTTATTGCTCAGTTTTTTGTATTCCTCGGATTGTCTGATATCATCTAAAGGAGATTTTTGCTTTGCTGGTTCATCTGGAAAAAACTTTATAGATGTCTGCGTTTTCCCAGAATATTCTAAACCTCCATTAATTTCTATTTGAAGCTTTCCTTTTTGCCAACCTTTAGAACCAATTTTGAGAATTTGACAAGCGATTCCTTGTTGAGAGGTTTTCCAGGTTATATTCCCTCCCCTAATTTTTGTTTCTTCGTTAATCTGTAGCTCTTCCATCATCGTAGAAATCGTATCATATCGATTCTTATCTACAGAAATATCAAGTATACTCCTAAACTTGCTAGCGGCTAGCTCTTTCAATCGGCGCACCGTAAAAGTAGCTTTACCCAATAACAAAACATCATCATCGCCGTTTAGTATCTCATAGCTTCTATTTAGTTCATTTTTTTCGTTCATTTTTATTCCCCAATTCTAGTTATTCCTCTTTGATACCATTTCAAGGTATCTGAGTCAAGGTGGTAAAGAAACAATTTGCGATAATCACACTTTTCCAACTCAAACACTGACATTTTCCCGCAACTTCTCAACTGCAACATCCAGCGGAGGCAAAGCAAAATCCTCAGCATCCATTAATTCCTTAACCTTCTCAAAAATCTCAACCTCCGCCTCTTCCTGATCCGTCAGCTTATCATAAAAATAAGGGTCAGTAAACCACTGCTCAAAGGCTATCATTAACAAACCATTGGGCGAAAGTTCAAACCGCCAATACTTAGAAACCCTACTGTCAACCACTTCAAACAGCGGTGCCGGATTATGGATAGGATAATAGCTGTAATTATCATTGCAGATGTAGTACCAAATAGTGCCTTTCCATTCTCGGATAGCATAAACAACATATTCCTTGCCTATAGTTAGTGGCAACTCAACTCTTCTAGTATAACCGCGTGGCGGATCTATATATATTTCAGGCAGAGATTCACCCGTATTAGCAATACAACGAATTTTCATAACTTGATTACCTACAGATTTTTAGGGGCTGTTTTGGGATACTGTCGCTTGAACTTAAACTCCACATCTTGAAGAGTCTGACTGTTCCGAAACCAATGGACTTGTACAGAAGCTCCATTAATTTCAAAAGCCTCAATACTTGTCATTTTATCCCAATCCTCAGCATTTCCGCCATAAACAGCAATAAGTCTCGCTGCATCTCCCAACAATCTATCTGTACCGCAATGAATTACTATGCAATTACCAGCCTTAGCATCTTGCAGGAGCAATTGCTCTGGTAAATTTCTCGGACTTTCATCGGGAATAGCACCTTGATTCACAATTTAACAGCTTCAAATATTGTTTGTCAAACAGGATAAAAACTAATTTTAGCAGGTTCAGTTTCCGCCAGCAACTTACCCCGCGAAATCACATACCGAACCGCAGCCCGCCTCCTAATTGCATCATAACAATCCTCAGCATCCAACACAATCAAATTTGCAGGTTTCCCCGCCTCTATCCCATAATTCTCATCTCCCAGATTGAGAGTTTTAGCACCGTTGACAGTCACCATATTAAAACAAGCTGCAATCTGGGCCATTCCCGTCATCTGACAAACATGAACCGCCATATAAGCGACATCCAACATATTTCCCGTACCTAAACTATACCAAGGATCTTGCACGCAGTCGTGGCCAAAACTCACATTCAATCCCTGCAGCCACAACTCCTTAACCCGCGTCACCCCACGGCGTTTGGGATAAGTATCAGCGCGGCCTTGCAGGGTGATATTAATTAAAGGATTGGCAATGAAATTAATTCCCGATTTTGCCAAACTTCCCATCAGCTTAAAAGCATAAGCATTGTTATAAGAACCGAAAGCAGTCGTGTGACTCGCCGTCACCCGGGAACCAGCACCGCTTCTAATCGCACAAGCGGCTACCACTTCCAAAAACCTCGACTGTTCGTCATCTATTTCATCGCAGTGTATATCTATTAATCTGTTGTATTTTTCTGCGAGTTCAAATATGCGGTGAACCGACTTCACCCCATCTTCCCGCGTCAACTCATAATGCGGAATCCCGCCCACAGCATCCGCACCCATATCCAGAGATTTCTCTAAAAGTTTGTCATTTTCTGGACTTCCGTAAATCCCGTCTTGGGGAAAAGCCACAACTTGCAGAGTTATCCAATCTTTGACTTGTTCTCGAACTTCCAAAAGTCCTTGCAAAGCAGTCAGCGTCGGTTCGCTAACATCAGCGTGACTCCTGACAAACAAAATCCCTTGAGACGCTTGCAGCCTTAAAGTTTCAACAGCCCGTTTTTTGACATCATCCAGAGTTAAACTTTGCTTGCGTTCCCCCCAGATTTGAATTCCCTCGAACAAAGTGCCGCTTTGATTCCATCGCGGTTCCCCCGCAGTCAAGGCAGAATCGAGATGAATGTGCGACTCCACAAACGGGGGACTGACTAAATTCCCTTGAATGTCGATTTCGCGTTCGCCAAATTCTGAGATGTGCGGCGAAACGGCGACTATTTTGTCCCCATCAATAGCGATATCCACTGTTTGACTGTCGATCGCACCTAACAAACGACATTGGCGCAGAACAATGCTATACTTTTGCTCAGGCATGACAATTGCACCTAAATTTAACACTGGTAAACGCGATCCTTCCTAGTTGCTACTCAGCCTAGTGAGACCAAAAGAATTCCCCAATCACTTGCCAACCCCCTCCTTCTCCTCCTCTGCGTCCTCTGCGCCCTCTGCGGTAAAAAAATCTTACTCAAAAAACCAACCTATAACAATAATCACCAAAAAGAAAGCGCAACTACAAATCGCCAACATTAGACAATCTCAAACACCAGATTGTGATGTTTCACAAAATCAAAAGTAAAATGGTCAACCACATTAGTATCGCTCAATTCCAGATTGTAAAAATCAACAAAATCCGCATCAAAATACGGCCCAGCGTGCCAAGTCCCCACATCTAACTTAATAAAACAATTGCCCGGAATCCGAAAAGCAACAATATCATCTAAACTCGGTTTATCCATATCCCCAGGAGGCGCAACCGCCATCAACCAATCCTTCCCCTCCAAAGAACCCAAACACTGAGTACATTGAACGTGCCGCGTAATTTTGCCAAACTTGCGACCTTTCTCCTGCTGCCGCATAAGGTAAAATCTAGGAACACCATTTTGCAAATTTAACTGAGCATCCTCAGCATCGAAAGACTTGCCATCAACAGCCGCAAAGATCACTTGACCGTAACGCCGAAAATTATCCGGTGTCACCCATTGCGCAAACAACTGCTTAGTCGAAATTGCTTCGCTCATAAATCCCAACATCCCTAGCTCGATCCGTCATCAATATTCTAATATAAATAGTAAGACCACTTTATTTATACTCTGGGCGCAGCCAGGAATAGGCTTTTCGACTTCCCAAAAAACTTAATTGATTTACTGCCAAATCGCTACAGACATTACCTATATTCTGCTTCCTCTTCATTCTATTCCTTCGTGTCCTTTGCGTCTTCGCGGTTCGTTAAAAAGATATTAATTGAGATCGATCGCCCAAAACACCCTTATAATAAAAATCAGCACACTGCTGCAAAAAACGAGCCGGAATATCAGGACGAGCACCCCAATGCAAATGCAAATAAGAAGCGTGCACCTGACAAACTCCCCAACCTTCAGCAACCGCCTCAACCTCCCCTCGGTTGCCATACCTCCAACTGTGATAAACTGGATTGGTCGGTTCCACTGTTAAATGCGATCGATGAAACTCATGTCCCCAAACCTCATCAAAAGCAGTTAACACCGAACTATCCCTCAGGGCCACAGCTTCTCGGTATCCCAGCGTCAAACGCTTTCCCATCGCAGCAGAAGTTTCCAACACACCCACCCCTTGCCAAGAATTGCCATCGAAGTCTACAATAGAATCGCACAAGTACATCAAACCGCCGCACTCCGCATAAGTCGGCATTCCCGAAAAAATAGCACTTCTTACCGCATCCCGAATTAAAACATTACCGCTCAATTTTTGAGCAAACACCTCGGGAAAACCGCCGCCAAAATATAACCCTTGCACATTGTCAGGAAAAACCGAGTCATCAAGGGGACTCCAAAATACCAACTGAGCACCCAACTCTTCCAACAAATCAAGATTGTCCTGATAGTAAAAATTAAAAGCCCGATCGCGCGCAACTGCAATCCTCACTCCAAATTGTTTACCCAAAGAGTTGACAACATCATCTTTTTGAGTTACAATAACCGAAGGGAGAGTGTGCCTACCAAAAAGTTGCTCAGACCCCTCACCCCCCCCATTTCGAGTTGCAGCCAACAAAGGCAAAAGTTGCTCCCAGTCAAAACTAACAGCAGCCAAATCAGCCAGTCGATCGATCGCAGCATGAAGATTCGGCAACTCCTCAGCAGGAATCAGCCCCAAATGTCGATCGGGAATCGTCACAGCCTCATCCCTACGTAAAACCCCCAAAATCGGTAAATTGAGCGGTTTGAGAGCATCTGTCAGCAACTCCAAATGTCGGTCGCTCGCCACCCGATTCAGCACCAAACCCGCGAAATTAAGATTTGGGTTAAAAGAACGAAAACCGTGGGCGATCGCAGCCACAGAACCAGAAAGTCGGCTGCAATCAATAACAAACAATACCGGCAAATTCAACAAACAAGCAACATGAGCCGTAGAAGCAAAGGAAATAGAATAATGTTCTTTTCCTTGTGCTTTCATTACATCCGTTACATTCCCTACATTGCCTGTTGCCCAATTTCTATCCGTTACATCCGTTAAATCCGCTACCCCATCCGTTGCCGAACTTCCTTCTTCCTTCTTTCGAGAAACCCCATCAAATAAACCCATTACCCCTTCAACCAAAGCACAATCGACATCTTGAACATGACGGGAAAAACACTTTTTAACATAAGATTCAGACGTTAAAACCGGGTCTAAATTTCGACAGGGGCGGCCAGTAACAAAAGCGTGAAACATCGGATCGATGTAGTCAGGGCCGACTTTAAAAGACTGCACGTTCAAGCCGCGGCGGATTAAATAAGCTAAAAGGGCGATCGTTACAGTGGTCTTTCCCGCCCCGCTGCGTTCGCCAGCAATTACTAAAGCCATATTTCTAGATTAGTCATAAAAAATACTGAAAATAGATGGGTAATTGGTAATTGGTAATTGGTAATTGGTAATTATCAAGCCACACCTCACCCAAACGAAGCAATCTCATAACTGCTAAAAAAGTAGGGCAGACATTGCCTGCCCCACTGAATATTAACTCAATCCGTCTTCCTTATTCCTTTCTGCTTATTCCATCCATCCGTTACATCCGTTACATCCGCTACACAATCCGTTGCCGAACTTCTCTTTACCGCTTAGCCAACTTCAGCATTTGAGCCGTCACCGCCAAACTTTCTTCGTAAAGCACATCTCGGCCCCAACTCTGCAAGTGCTGACCCAGCAAATGTTCCGTCACCTGATCGAACAGAGGAGTCACCTGGTTAAATCGATCGGTTTGAGCGCCGCCCTTCATTTCCATCCGCATACAGCCCCCTGTTTCCGAACACAGAACAGTACCGCAATCGGCCTTCTCGTTGGTCGAATTCAAACGCAGAGCAATCAAATCGCCTGGGACATCGCCCGTATCGGCAGTAGGAATAGCAGCTAACTCGGCTTCTACAACCCGTTCGTCCGCACCCGCAAATTTAATCCGCTTGATTTGATAATCCCCCTCCTCTTGCTTGAAAGCAACCGGACGCCACTGCATACGGCTCGCCAGCCAGCCTAAATACATCAGCGCTTGAGTAGAATTTCCTTGTTCGTAATCGATCGTCACTCGATCGATCTCCCGAATTGCCGCCCGACGTTCCGGCGGATCGAACGCCTCAGCAGCTAACTCTTGCCACGCCGCCAGCCTGCGCCAATTCAGATCTGCGATCGGAATTCCCTCCTCGATCAGACTTTGCATCAACAGCAATTCCGCTTCAGACTCGGCAAAACTGCTAGAGTCGATAATCACAGAACTGCTAGTTTCCGCCAGCCGCTGAAACAAACCTCGATCGGCATCGGGATTTGCCTTCCACCACAGCAGCGTCGGCAAATCCGCGATCGTTAGCGCTGTCACGATCGCGCTCACCCGTTCTAGAGCAGCTTCCGTTCCCCGCAGCGTAATGTACTCGCAGCAGATTAGATTGCCGCTGCCCCGCTTGTGCACGGGACAGTAAGCAGCCACTTGAGCCTGCACCCCCGTATCTTCCCCCGCCGTCGGACACAGAGCAATAATCCGGCAGGGATTCGCCGCCACGATCGCATCAGCCACCCCCGATCCCCCGGAGCCCAAGCCAGTCGGGCCCAAAAGCTCGCCGCTGGAATTTTTGCGAGCCACTTCTTCCCGCAAAGTCGCCAGCAATTCAGCGTTAGGTTTGCCAGTTCTCGGCATTCCGTAAGCTTTTTGAGCCGCCCTGATGCTAGATGCCGTCATCGGCCCGGTAATACCGTCCACCGGCCCGTCGTAAAATCCCAGATCCGCCAATAACTGCTGAGTTTCTTCCGGTTCGTACACCACAAAAGTAAAAGTTGTTGCCCTAGTAGCGATCGGAAAATCGCCCTTTGACCCGGATTCTCTGTAACTTTCCCAGATTTGACTCAGTTCTGCCTCTATCTGGTCGAGCGACACATCTTTAGGACTTTGCAGCGAAACCAGAGGCGGAGCTTTCATCGGTGTCATCGTCATAAATCTTGTCTCCTTTCTTATTAGTTATTAGTCATTGGTCATTGGTCATTAGTCATTAGTCATTAGTCATTGGTCATTGGTCATTAGTAGATTTGAATTGCATAAATCTTCGATCCAAGAAGACGAAACCGCTCCTTAACGCCGATTAACGCAGATGTATTTCCTGTTATGGAGAGCGAATTCTGGCAATTCAATTCGTTTCATAACTACTGCTGACAACTGACAACTGTCACAGGTCAACTGTCACAGGTCAACTGTCAACTGACTCTTAAAGTCTGCGCCACTTGCGGCCGTCTCTGTTAATCAGCAGTTCTGCTTCCGCCGGTTCCCAAGTACCCGCTTCGTATTTAGGAACCAGTTCCTGTTCGTTGGACGATTCCCAAGCCATCAGCGCCGGCGTTACCACCCGCCAAGCTTCTTCTACTTCATCAGAACGGGTAAACAAAGTTTGGTCGCCCAGCATACAGTCAATTAACAGTCGATCGTAAGCATCCGAAGATGTCACCCCAAACGAAGAACCGTAACTGAAATCCATATCCACCGTCCGCGTCCGCAAATCCGGTCCCGGCATTTTTGCCTCAAACCTCAGCGAAATCCCCTCGTTGGGATGCACGCGCATCGTCAAAACGTTAGGAGTAGTTTGTTGGGCAGCAGACTGAAAAATTAACAGCGGCACTTCCCGAAACTGAATCGCAATTTCGCTAACTTTTTTCGGCAACCGCTTGCCGGTGCGCAGGTAGAAAGGCACTCCCTGCCAGCGCCAGTTGTCAATCATAAACTTCATCGCCACAAAAGTCGGCGTCGTCGAGTTGGGAGCAACCCCCGGTTCATCGTGATACCCCGGCACGGGTTTGCCCTTCATCCACCCTGCGGAATATTGACCGCGAATCGCCGAGAATTCCAAGTTATTCAAATCCGCCAAGCGAGTTGCTTGCAGAACTTTCATTTTTTCGGTGCGGATGCTGTCAGCGTCGAGGGAATTCGGCGGTTCCATCGCCGTCAGACAGAAAATCTGCATCAAGTGGTTTTGCAGCATATCCCGCAACGCCCCAGAGGATTCGTAGTAACCCGCCCGGTCTTCTACGCCCACTGTTTCTGCAACCGTAATTTGTACGTGATCGACAAATTGCCGGTTCCACAGCGGTTCAAAAATCGCGTTAGCAAACCGGAACACCATTAAATTCTGAACAGTTTCTTTACCCAAATAATGGTCGATCCGGTAAACTTGCTGTTCTTGGCAAACCTGCTGCACGACTCGGTTGAGAGCTTTTGCCGAACTCAAATCCCGGCCGAAGGGTTTTTCAATTACCAAGCGGTGTTTGACTGGATCTGCCAGCAGCCCGGCAGCCCCCAGTTGCCGAATCGCTTCTGGGAAAAAGTTCGGGGAAACCGAGAGATAAAAGATGTGGTTGCCGCGAGTTCTCCTTTCTTCATCGAGTTCGGCTAAGAAAGCTTTGAGTTTTTGATAGCTTTCGGGGTTGTCAATGTCGCCCGGACAGTAATACAAGCCTTTAGCGAAATCTTGCCACAATTCCTCATTGCCAATACCGCCGCCAAATTCTTCGATCCCGAACCGCATTTGCTCTCGGAAGTAATCGTGACTCCAGGGACGGCGCGCCACGCCTACGACTGTAACTTCTGGCGGCAAACGCCGATCGCGCCTCATCTGATAAATTGCTGGTACCAGTTTGCGCTGGGTGAGGTCTCCCGAAGCTCCGAAGATTACCAGAATTTGCGGTTCCGGCATCCGTTCCTTTCGCAAACCGACCCGCAGTGGATTTTCTAGTAGCGTTACCATTTATTTTCCTTTTGCTTCTAGTGCTGTTAGTCTTGCCAATACCGCGTGATAGTTGGCTGTCATTTCTGCTAATTGCTGGGTTAGAGAGTTAATCTGTCCTTCGTATTCAGCTTTGACTTCCGCCCGGATTTCCTCTCTGAGTTCTGCCCGGATTTTCACTCTTTCAGCAGCCAGTCGAACTTCCCAATCTTTATCGCGTTGTCGCAATTCAGCTTTTAGCGGCCTGTTTTCGGCCCTCAATTGCTCCAATTCCAGCGCTACCGCAGCAGCACGCCGATCCCTTTCTCTGTTTTGCTCTCGGATTTGCTGTCTCAGGCGCTGATTGTCCGATCGCAACCTCTCTAATTCTGAATCAGTATCCTTGGGAGTTCGATCGCTTCCGTCTGAAGGAAATCGCTCCTCAACCAACCGCTTAATCGCAGCACCCGTGGGAATCCCGTTGGGGGATGACTCTACTGCCTCTTGCCAGATTTGGATTTGTAATTCTGGGGACAGTTTGGTCAAAGGACGAACTTGATTTTCCTTTTTAGGCAAAATGTGCGCAATTGCGCACAAATTTTCCATCACTTGGGCTGCTTCAATAAATTGATAGGCTGTCCGCCTTGCTATGTTCCACTTTTGTAAGCAATAAGCCTCAAAGGTCTTGTGGGTTTCCCGGTACAGTTTCCGTACTAGAATTTCGTCAAGAGCTTTTCCAACTTCGTAAAATGTTTGAAGTCCTTTTTCTACAATGGATTCCAGTTCTTGAAGCCTAGCCCGTTCAGCGACATCAAGTTCGTCTGTTGGATGGTTGCTCTCTATTAGATTATTGGTAATCTGCATAATCATGCCTCAGCGGTTGGAGATGGAGAATTCCAGTTGTATATCCGGCTCAATTCCTGCTCTGGGACAAAAGAGATTTTTTTGTCGGGGCAAAATGTGCGCAATTGCGCACATTTTGCCTAGAGAGGATTTAAAACTAAGCATTGAGGAACCAAAATGATTATGTATTCCCAGTCCTAAATGCTTCTGCTTTTCAGGATACAGAGCTCTCTCTAGGCGACAGGTGAGAACTTTTGCACTTTTTCTGCCAAGGAATCCATCATGGATTGGCAGTGGCTGACAAATTTATCACTCCCGTCCACGAGCAGTACCTCAGCGGTTGGAAATGGAGAATTCCAGTTGTATATCCGGCTCAATTCCTGCTCTGGGACAGAAGGGATTTTTTTGTCTGGGAAAAATGTGCGCAATTGCGCACATTTTTCCCAGAGAGGATTTAAAACTCAGGAGTCAGGAGGCAAAATGATTATCTATTCCGACTCCTGAGAGTTTCTGCCCTCACCGATACAAATCGGCTCGCTACACCGGTGCGAGGCGCTTAACTTTCTCTTCCAAGGAATCCATCAGGGATTGGAAGGGGCTGACGAATTTTTCGATCCCGTCCAGGAGCAAATCTTCCATCACTTTGTCCAAGTTGATGTCGATGTCGGGATCTTTGAGACTTTCGATCAGGGTGTAAGCTTCTTCAATTTTGCTCTCAATCCGGGGTGCGACATCGCAGTGATCGAAACAAGCTTCAACGGTGTTCGGAGGCAAAGTGTTAACCGTGTCGGGGCCGATTAGCTCATCCACATACATCACATCGCTGTAGTTGGGGTTTTTGGTGCTGGTGGAAGCCCACAGCAAGCGCTGGACTTTGGCTCCTTTGGCGGCTAAAGCTTGCCAGCGATCGCTCGCGACGATCTCTTTATACTTCTGGTAAGCTACCTTGGCATTGGCGATCGCAACTTTCCCCTTCACCGCTTCCAGTTTGGCTTTTGTGGAAATATCTGTGACATTTTTGAGTTTCTCGTCAATCTTGCCATCGATATTGATGTCGATCCGGCTCAAGAAGAAACTGGCAACAGAAGCAATATTGCTCACATCCAAACCTTTAGCAGCCCGCGCTTCCAAACCGCGAATGTAAGCCCAGAAAGTTTCGACGTAGCTGTCAACCGAAAACAGCAAAGTCACGTTAACGTTAATCCCTTCGCTGATGACTCGCTCGACTGCGGGCAAACCTTGAGCGGTTCCCGGAATCTTAATCATCACGTTTTCTTTGCCGAGCGCTTTGTAGTAGCGCATAGCTTCGCTAATCGTGCTTTCTGTGTCGTTGGCGATCGTCGGTGGTACTTCAATGCTGATGTAACCGTCCAAACCCTTCGACTCTGCGTAAACCGGGGCGAAGATGTCGCAAGCGTTGCGGATATCTTCAAATACCAGAGATTCGTAAATCTCCATGACAGATTTGCCCGCCCGGATGCCCGCTTCGATATCCGCGTCGTAGATCGCATTACCCGCGATCGCCTTCTCGAAAATCGCCGGATTAGATGTGATTCCCCGCAGTCCCCGACTTTCAATCATCTGTTTGAGTTCGCCGGACTCGATCAGATTGCGAGTCAAATTGTCCATCCAGATACTTTGGCCAATTTCTTTGATTTCTAACAGGTGATTCGTTGTCGTTTCCGTCATTACTGTAACTCCTATTGATAGTTGATAATTGGGAATTGGTAATCGGTAATTGGGAATTGGCAATCGGTAATTGAAATTGGTAATTGGCAATTGGCAATTAAAACATTCTTCCATCCAGCCATCCGTTACATCCGTTACACAATCCGTTGCCGAACTTCCCTCGAACATCTTGTACACTGCTCGTTGCCGGACTTCCTTCACTCTCCGACTGTCCTAGAATTGCGAGCTCGATCTTGAATAAAAGACTCGACCATCGCTACATTGTCTTTGCTGCCAACAATCAAGGGCGATCGCTCGTGCAGTTTAGTCGGCACTAGGTCTAAGATGTCTTGAGTACCCGTACTGGCGCGCCCGCCGGCTTGCTCCATCAAAAACGCCAAAGGAGCCGATTCGTAGAGCAAGCGCAATTTGCCCTCGGGTTGTTTCACCGTTCCGGGGTACAAAAACACGCCTCCCTGGAATAAAATCCGGTGGAAATCTCCCACCAAAGCCCCGCCGTACCGGGCTGTGTAGCCTTCGCTGCGGTGTACGTAGCGAATGTAGTCCCTCAAAGATTCCTCCCACTGCCAGAAGTTGCCTTCATTAACGCTGTAAATCGGGCCGCGCGAGGGAACCTTAATGTTTTCGGTTGCTAGAATAAACTCGCCCAAACTGGGATCGAGGGTAAAGGAATGAACGCCCTGCCCGATCGAATAAACCAGCATGGTACTCGGGCCGTAGAGCACGTAGCCGGCCGCGATTTGTTTGTGTCCGTGTTGCAGCAAGTCAGAAGCAGAACCGTCTGCATCGTCCCCTTCTTGCTTGCGGATGCTGAATATGGAGCCGACATTGAGATTGATGTCAAGATTGGAGGAACCGTCTATAGGGTCGTAGAGCAGACTGTAGCGTCCGATCGGACAGTTTTCGGGAATGTAGTAGGGTTTTTCCATTTCCTCGGAAGCCAAACGGCAGACAAGTCCGCTTTGCTGGAATACCGAGATAAACACTTCATTAGCATAGATATCCATCTTTTTGACGGATTCTCCCTGCACGTTCACAGCCCCCGTAAACCCTAAAGCATCTTCCATTAACCCGGCCCTGCTGAGCCGCCGCGCGATCAGCTTGGCGGCGAGTCCGATGCGATTCATCAGAGCGCTGAGATCCTGAGCATCTGCTGAAAAGCTGTGGAGTTGCTGGAGTACGTGACGGGATAGAGTCGTGCAATCGCGGTCTAAGGCTTGTACCTGCTCGGTCGGGCCCAGACGGGTTTCCCCTGTTGGCGCGTTTACCATGATGTTGATGTTCTCCCTGTCTTGCTGCTCGCTAGTTGGGGATTTTCAGGTGCTTGGCGTTTGCCCCTCGATCGGCTTTGAGGTCGATCGTCCCCTAACTTCTATCTTAGGAAGGGTTTGGGAAAAGGGGGTCGAACTTTAGGGTAACTTTAGATCCCCATTTGGACACCCTCCACTTTCACTATCGGTTTTTACGCTCTTATTTCCAATAACTCTGTTATTTATTATACATTAATGTGAAAAATTAGACTTCAGCAGCTTTCGAGACAGACGGTGAAGAACTATGAGACTTATCAACAAACTCCTGTGGGGAGTAGGGTTAGGCATCCTGCCTGCCGAGAGACAGGCTGTTCGCGCTGATGCCCCTGACTGTTATGACGGTGTATGGGGAGCTACTTCAATCCCCATGCCTTGTTGCTGAATTGGGATATAAAATCCTCCGGGGCAATCCCCCCTGGTTGCCCCCACCGCCCTCCCGGGTAAGCACTCTTGGCATTACCCCGGAGGGCAAATCATACTTTTATTAACCAACGCCCTGTACCTAACCTAATGGGGTTAAAAACCGCACTCAGGCGATCGAAACCGGGATTTTAAACGCAAAATCTAGGCAGAAGGTAGAAGCAGCGGCAAGAAACCCAGTTTCTGACCTTCTTGGTGCAAAATGTGAGATGTAGAAAAATTTAATTTGTAGGTAAAAAACAACCGTAATGATACGGATTTTAATTAAAATATCAGAAAGATGAACTAGGGTAGAGGAATAACAAACTTTGTCATACGATACCGAGCCAATGATGACCTTGGAAGAAGCACTGCAACTTGTAGAAGCAACCCTAGAAGCCAAAACAGGTAAACAACTGACTTCCTTAGAAAAAGAAATCCTCAAAGCTGCCTGGGACAACGAAACCTATAATAGCGTTGCCGAAAGCTTATATCTCAGCATCGGTCATATTAAAGATTTAGCCTCCCTGTTATGGCAAAGCCTTTCAGACACCTGCGGGGAAAAAATCACCAAAAATAACTTTCGACGGATAGTAAGATCCCTTGGAGGCACACCCACTTCCCCTGAAGAAACAATAACAGAAAACGACAGGGAGGAAAATTCCGACCCCAAAGGCAATATCTTAATTGTTGACGACCTGATCGAAAATCTGCAATTTTTAACAAAACTATTGAACAAACACGGTTATAAAGTTCGCAGCGTCACCAACGGTAAGATGGCCTTAAGAACAATCCACCATAACGCTCCCGATGTCATTTTACTCGATATTAAAATGCCAGAAATGGATGGTTATCAAGTCTGCGAAACTCTAAAAGCAGATGAAAATACCTCAGAAGTTCCGGTGATTTTCTTAAGTGCGCTCGATGAAGTTTTAGATAAAGTAAAAGCTTTTAAAGTAGGCGGAGTTGATTATATCACCAAACCCTTTCAAGCAGAAGAAGTCATCGCTCGGATTCAAACTCAAATAACTATCCAAAAACAAAAAAAACAGTTAAGCAAACAAATCGCAGAACATCAACAAACCGCAGAAATTCTATACCAATCTCGCACTTTACTTGCCACTTTATTAAATACTTCCAAAGATGGAATTGCCGCCGTGCAAGCGGTGAGAGATACGCTCACCGAAGAAATTCAGGATTTTCGCTGTGTGGTGGTTAATCCCGTCTTTGCCAAATTATTGGGTCAAAAGCGAGAAAACCTCATGGGTCAAACCATCCTGAAAAAAATGTTCTATCGACTTACTCCCACACTGTTTGATTCACTTGTAGAGGTAGTTGAGACAGGAGAAGCGAGCGAACAAGAATTTTATTGGGAAAAAGATGACTATCAAATATTGTATTATTTGAGTGCCGTAAAATTGGGAGATGGTTGTTCGATTACTGTCCGCGATATCACCATGTTTAAACTACTTCAATTTAAGGTAAAGATGGAAGCACATTTAAAATAATCTCAGACCCCGGTTTCTTTGAAAAACTGGGGTTCTGCAATCATTTTTCCACAAAGCCTTCGGTCAGCTCCAAAATCTTCTCAAACTCAAACTTATTAACCCAATCCCTAAGAGTCTGAAGTTCTAGCACGTAGGATGAAGGGATTTTATCCAACAATCTCGATAATAATTCTGAGTCAGCTTCAAGAGCAGCTTCATGCAATTTTACCATCCATTTTATTGACATTGCTGATATAAATTTAGTTAAATTAACAGGTTTTTGAGCCAGATCGTCAGGACAATAATTTAACTCGGACGAGTCATAAACATAACTGAGTCCCAGATGTTTAGCCATTATATGAAATATAGTTTGTTCTGGGAAGGGTTTTCGCACCAAGTCATCGCAACCGGTGGATAAAATCATCGTCTTTTCTTCTTCCAAAGCGCTAGCAGTAATGGCAATCACAGCAGTAGCTTGACCTTTAGTGGTAGCTTTAATGCGTTTAGTTGCTTCATAACCGTCCATAATCGGCATTCGCATATCCATCCAGATGAGATGCGGTGAATATGAATTCCAAATTTCAATCGCATCTTGACCGTTATTCGCTTCTTGCACTTCAAAACCAATTGAAGTAATGATTTTAACTAACAGTTTTCGATTGTAATCGTTATCGTCAACAACCAGAATGCGATAGTTGGGTTGCTGGGGAGCTAGGCCAATGACGCGACGGCTGTGGGGTTGGTTTTGAATTACTAGAGCATCAGCAATACCCACAGAAATGTCAAATTTAAATGTTGTACCAGAAGTCGGTATATCTGTTGTGTCGTCGTGGAAATCCTTGAGAGGCATTCCAGGGGTGAAAGCTTTGCCGCGACTGATAACGGTGATTTCACCCCCCATCAAGCGGACAAATTGACGGCTAATGGTTAGCCCCAATCCCGTTCCTTGCTGCATTCGCTCGCCCGATGCTGTTTGCACGAAGGGTTGAAATAGGTTCTCCAGTTCGTCCGCGGCCATACCAACTCCCGTGTCTTTTATTTCAAAGGCGATGGTCATTTGTCCTTTGTCATTTCTCATTCGTGTTGTTTCTTGACCAATTGCTAATGAGGGATGACTAATGACGGATATCTGCACTGACACGCTTCCAGAAAATGTAAATTTAATCGCATTATTAATTAAATTAATTAGGACTTGCCGCAGCTTAACTGGATCGGTGCAAATTAATTTAGGGACATCAGGAGCACAGTCAAATCCTAGCTTCAAGCCTCGAGCTTTTGCTGTCAAGGAAAACATATCTTCGACATCAGCCAATAAGTGATGGAGATCGAAGTTAGTTTCGTTTTTAGCCATGCGTCCAGCTTCGATTTTGGAGAGGTCGAGCACTTGATTAATTAGAGTCAACAAATGCTCTCCACTGCGATGAATGATGTTGAGGTTCTCTTTTTGTTCGGTTAAGAGATTTGCGTCCTGGTTCATCAGTTGGGAAAAGCCGAGAATGGCGTTCAGGGGAGTTCGCAATTCGTGGCTCATGTTGGCAAGGAAGGTGCTTTTGGCAAGGGATGCAGATTGCGCCGCTAAGGCGGCTTGTTCGAGTTCTGTTGCTGTTTTTTTACGCTCGCTAATTTCCTGTTCTAAGCGAACATTTTCGATGAGTGCTTTTTGGGCCTGCTGGCGTTCGCTAATATCTTGAAAAGCTGCGATCGCATACTCGACAGCACCGGTCTCGTCGAAAATCGGCGTACTGGTTGATTCTATTGGAACAATGCGATCGCGCTGGTGGAGTTCCAAGTCATCCGCCCAAGCTTTTTCACCGCCGAGCGATCGCACCACAGGTAGCTGTTTTGCGGGGTATATCTCCCCAGTACCTGCCCGATAAACGCCATAGGTATCTGAGAGTTGTTCGGTTTCGGCTGTGGGTAACTCTTGAATGTTGAGTAACTGCTGTGCAATTTGATTGGTGTAGATGATTTCTCCTTTTGCATCGTGAACGGATATGCCAACAGGAATGGCATTGAGGAATTTATTCAGGCGATTTTGCGTCGATTGTACTTGGGTGTAGAGCCTAGCATTGGTAAGGGCGATCGCAGCTTGTGTCGAGAGCATTTGAATCACTTGCAGGCGATCGGGCGTAAAAACACCATCCGCTAGATTATTTTCCAGGTACACAATCCCAATCAGTTGACCCCGATCGAGCAAAGGAGCGCAAAGGATAGACTTGGGCTGATATTTTTGGATATAAGCATCTTGAGAAAATCTGCCTTTAGCAGCGACATCCGTTTCAATCAGTCCTTCCTGAGTCCTTTCAACATAATTAATAATCGACAAAGGCAAGCAACTTTCGAGAGAAATCGATTGCAACAGCATCACCCGATTTGAGCTAGCCTCGCCCGACGCCTCGACCCTCAGTTGTCCGAGAGACTCTAAAATTAGATAGCCCGTTTGTGCGCCCGAGATTTCCAACAATATTCTCATCAAAGTCGTCAAGAGTTTATCCAGCTCAATTTCACTAGCAATTGCCCCTGAAGCTTTCATCAGCGCGGCCAAATCCAGAACTTCACCAGAAATACTACCAGAATTATTAGACAAGCTGTTGCGCGAATCTATGGACGTATTGGCTTTCGTAAAACGCTTTAATAGTTTCGGATACTGTCGTTCTAAATCTTTCACTTTAGCTGTTGCACCCCAACGTAAATAACAGTAGTAAGCACTTGTGAGATAAGCTTGGGCAACTTGCTCTTTTCCCCAACCGATATAGAATTTGGCAGCCAGTTCATTAGCCAAAGCTTCTTCGTTGAGATACTCATTTTCTTTTGCCCCTGCAATGGCGCGATCGTAGCACTCAATCGCCCGAGCATTTTCACCCAAAACTCGATGTCGCTCTGCTTCCACTAAATATAATTTATGGAGGTGAGTCATCGGAGCAGACTGCGCCCATTTTTTGAGTTTTTTTAAGTTAGCTTTCACCTTTTGGAGGATGAGTTTTTGTTCTGATTTTGGTGCGTCAGAATAAAGGGCAAGATGGACTAAAGAATTGTAGAAATGGTAAAGAGGAATCGTTCCTACAGCACTATCGCTATATTTTTCTGCTGACTTAGCATTTGACAGAGCTTGTTCGTAATCTTGAAAAAGATAGCAGAGAACTAACTTGTGAAAATAGAGAGAGCGACAAATATTTTCAGCATTTGTCTCTATATGCAGAGGTAACATTTTTGTTTCATCATAGCTGTCACCGATTAAAATGCACCTATCTTCAGAGTGCCCCATTAAGTTCAATACAACCTGTCGATTGAGTTGGTTGTAGTAATATGATGTTTCTAGCTTGAGTTGACCCAGAGCATTACTATACATTGCCATCTCTCCCTCAACTGTTGCCAATTCCTTACCCAATACATAGGAATGGTAACAGTATACGCAAGCTGAATAAGCTGCATATTCTAAGTCTCCAGTTTCTAAAGCGAGCGAGTAAGCATCCCGCAAAGGATTTAAGGTTTCTCTCAGATGCTCTTTCCAGTGCTTGATAAAGTAATTAACAATAAAGACTATCCTAGCTTTGAATTTTTTGGCATTAAACTTATCGACCAGCTTAAGAGCCAGTTGACCGAATTGATAGCCCGCCTCAATGTCTCCTACAGCTTCCCCAGAAAGAATGAGTCCGTAAGTGGCATAGGCATAGGAAGACACAGAAGTATTCCCGTATTTGATTGATAAATTAACTTGTTTCAACACAATCAGCCCAAGCAACTCAGGCGCTGCCAAATAGGCAGCAGAGGTTACGCGCGATAGGATACTCATAGCTGCTAGCTTATCAGGGTCAATCATTGCTGGTAGGTCGATCAAGTCCTCGATTCGTTTCCCTACCAAGCTTAACTTTGTCCTCACCAGTTCAAGTAAAACATCTAATTTATTTGGCTTTCTTGGGAAGTTAATTCCCAACAGCTTCAATATAAAAAATGCCGTTTGGATGGCTTCTAGCGGTTTATTTTGTGCTGTACAGGCTTGGATTTTGACTTCATAGACTTTCACTTTGTCCAGCAACGAAGTAGCTTGTTGCAGCACAAGGGAAGCCCATTTCTCCATTTCCTCAAAGTTACCCCGCGAACAGGCTACCTCGGCTGCTTCTACATAGAGTCCCAAGGTTAAGTCATACTGACTAAGCCAGCTATCTGCACTGAGGTAATCCCTGGCAATTCTTAAGTAATTCCCGGCTAATTCCCAGGCGGCGGATGCCTTCGCTTTTTTGCCAGCGACGAGATTTAATTGAGCGAGTTTATCTCTTTCTAACTGAACGTCTATTGCTGCAATACCGAAGTTGAGTTGATTGACAATATCAAAAATCTTTTGTTGGATTACCTGTGGTGGCGTATTTTGTAACAAAAGTTGTCCGACTTTCCAGTGAACGGCTTGCTTGTCGTCTGGAGGAATTAGGGAATAGGCGGCTTGCTGGATGCGGTCATGAGCAAATTTATAACTAATTTTTAATTCAGGATCTTCTCGGCCTGTTTCAATAAATTTGTAGTCATCGCCGACGGGTAATATCAATCCCGCTTGAATGGCATCCCATAATTTATGAGCCGTTGGTTTTTGAGAAGTTTCATTAATGATTGAAAGGGTTTTCAAATCGAATTGGTTGCCAATACAAGCGGCTAACTGTAAAGCTTTTTGTGCTGGCTCTGATAAACGTTGAATTTTTTTGGTCATCAATTCAACAACATTGTCAGTGATGTTTCTGATTTGAATTTGTTCTAAATCCCAAGACCAAGCTCTAGCCTCCTTATCAAATTTAAGTAATTGGTCTGTATAAAGTGACTTCAGAAATTCTTTGAGAAAAAAGGGATTCCCCTGTGTTTTTTCCCAAACCAACTCAGCTAATCTTTGGGTATGGATGCACTCAGTCTTCAGCGTATCCGCAATAAATTCATTTACCTGGTTTAAATTTAAGGGTAAAAGGGAGATATTATTAACTACTACTCCCTGCTTTTTTATCTCAGATAAAGCCAACATGGCAGGATGAGTTGCACTGACTTCGTTATCTCGATAAGCTCCAATCAAAAACAGATACTGAGTATTAGTATTGGTCACGATCGGCGGGAGCAATTGCAGCGTGGCGCTGTCCGCCCATTGAAGGTCATCTAGAAATAGGACGAGGGGATGCTCTTTTTGACACAAGACTTGGATCAACTTTTGGAAAACTAAATTAAACCGATTTTGTGCTTCTGCTGGAGGTAACTCGGGGACGGGATGCTGTTTGCCAATAATCAGTTCTACTTCGGGAATGACATCAATAATAATTTGACTGTTGTCTCCTAATGCACGTTGAATCTTCTGTCGCCAATGTTGTAACTGAGGTGCGGTTTCGGTGAGCAATTGCCGAATTAATTCTTGGAACGCAGCAACCAATGCCTGATAGGGAATATCGCGGTGAAGCTGGTCAAACTTGCCTGCAATAAAGTATCCGCGTTTTTGAGTAATGAGCTTGTAGAGTTCCTGGGCTAAAGCTGATTTCCCGATGCCAGAGTATCCAGAAATTAGCATGAGTTCAGTTGGTCTTTGTACGGGCGGGTTTTGTTCTTGAGTTATCGTTGGGTTACTAAGGTTATGTGCTAAACCCGCCCCTACTCGGTCAAAGGCGGTTAATAAACTCTCAATCTGCGGTTCTCTCCCGTACAGTTTTTGAGGAATTTGTAATTGATGAGAAATATCTTGGCATCCCAAAGTAAACCTTTGGATTGCACCGTTTTTATATTGAGCAAGACAAGTTTCTAAATCTGCCTTGATTCCCCAAGCACTATTATATCGTTGTTCGGCCGTTTTTGCCATTAATTTCATGACAAGTTCTGAGAGGTTCAAAGGAATTTCTGGATTGACTTCGTGAGGAGGGATTGGTTGTTTCGCAATATGGCAATGGACTAACTCAAGTGCATCAAGAGATTCAAAAGGGAGTTGGTTGGTTAGCAATTCGTAGAAGGTGACACCCAGAGAATAAAAATCGGTGCGATAGTCCAGCGAGCGATTCATCCTGCCTGTTTGTTCGGGAGACATATAAGCCAATGTCCCTTCTAGAACATTGGGACTTTTGAGGCTGGTATTCTCTTGGGATAGCAGGGTAGATAAGCCAAAGTCAATGAGTTTTAATTGTCCGGTTTGAGGATTTAAGACAATATTAGATGGATTGATATCTTTGTGAATGACATTGTTTTGATGAACTTTGCCTAACGCATCTGCAATTTGGATGGCAATTTGGAGAAACTCTGCTAAAGCAAAGGGACGACTCTCCCGCAGGATTTGTAAGGACTCTCCTCCAAAATCCTCTAACAACATGGCTTGTGTGTTCTGGTATTTCCGCATTTCGTAGGCTTTAATCGTTTCTTCTAAATTGAGACGGCGAGTGATTTCGTATTCCTGCTGATAGCGGGTGAGTTCGGCAGGCGTGGGATAATCTTCTTTGAGGAGTTTCAAAATTAAAGGTTGCTGATTTTTCTTGAGGAGGCCTCTGTATATCAGGGAATTAGCGCTTTCGTAGATTTGGTTGATAATTGTGATATCTGGCAGTGAAATCATGTTGAGAATTACTGCTGTCTAAAAAAAATCAGCAGTATTCAATTATAGCAAGGGCTTTCGTGGGTTATGGGATAGGTTAGAGTAGTGTGGGATTGTTGAGTCTCTGGAACTGCAATACTTCGGACGGTTTCATGGCCCACGCGATAGGTAGCTAGAAACCCGGTTTCTACGAGTTTTGGGACGAGTCACGATAAATTTAGGAAGAAACCGGGTTTCTGAGCCCGCGCGATAGGTAGCTAGAAACCCGGTTTCTACGAGTTTTGGGAGGAGTCACGATAAATTTAGGAAGAAACCGGGTTTCTGAGACTTTCATGATGTCCTCTTTGTCAATGCAGGTGCTTTCCCAAAATCCTCAACCGAGAGTTTCTTTCTCATACCGGGCGAGAAGATGCCAGAGAAAAATATCCGGGTCGTCATGATCTATCATCTCTTTAAACATGGAAACAAAAGGCTCATAGTCCAAAAACTGCATCTCCAAACTGAGTTGTTTTAATCCCGCTTCTTTAAAGATGCGATTTAACCGCAAGGGAGTGTAATAAATTTGGGCATTTTGCCACTCAGCATCCCAAACTTTATTGCCGTAGACATCGATAAATCCCTCTGTAACACAGTGAGCGTGTTTGCGACTGAAATAGGCAATTTATAAGAAGCATAAGGTGGTTGGAAAATATCCGTATATCTTGCCACCTGGCTTGAGAACTTTACCAAATTCTCGAATCATCTCGCGGTTGGTTTTATCCTCACTGGAAACCACGGAATTTACAACGAGGACGTAATCAAATTTCTCGTTCCACTCCGGTTTTTGTTCGGTGATTCGCGTGGAGTCTACTTGCTCAAACACGATTTGCTGATTGTTGAGTCGGGAATCTCCATCTGCTGTTTTCCAGTCTGCTTGTGCTTTTTCAATGGCTGTTTTGGAAAAATCGGTACAGTAGATTTGTCCAATTTGGGGGCAAAATTCTAGTAAGGTTTTCTGAAGATAAATTTCCGAGCCACAACCGGGAATTAGGACTTTGATGTCAGGCGAGTTGGGAATATCATAGCCGGGAGAACGCTCTGGACGGATTAAGTTTTTGCAGATTTTGGGGTCTTGGGTGATGCTGAAAGCGGTGTTGGTATAATCTTCGTGGTTTTTATCCCACATCTCTTTCTCTTCTTCAATAGATTTCGACCCAAGGCCATGAGAAGAGGGAATTAGCCATTTGTAATCATTTGTGCCGGTCATAATTTTTAACTCCAAAATGTTCAGTACAGGTCAAATCTGTGTGTCAACCGCTAACAACCAAGCTGCCGTTTTCCAGCACGTACATGACATCCGCACGCAAGGCATGGGCCATGCGGTGGGTAATCAAAATCACGGTGCGTTCTTTGGTGATGCGCTCGATGGTGGCGAGGATTTCGGCTTCTGTGGCGGGGTCGAGGGCGGATGTGGCTTCATCGAGAATTAGAATTGCTGGATTTCTCACCAAGGCTCTAGCTAAAGCAATTCTTTGCCGTTGTCCCCCTGATAACTGTCCGCCCCTGTCACCAACGGGTGTGTCGTAGCCTTGGGGTAAGGACAAAATAAATTTGTGAATCTCGGCGGCTTTGGCTGCGGCTTCGACTTGTTCGTCAGTGGCTTCTAGATAGCCCATGCGGATGTTTTCTCGCACCGAGCAATTAAAGAGAATTACATCCTGAGAAACGAGTCCGATTTGAGAACGGAGGGAGCGTACTGTTGTATAACGTAAATCAATTCCATCAAACAGAATGCGTCCTTTATCCGGGTCATAAAATCGCGTCAGCAAGTTGACAATTGTACTTTTGCCTGCTCCACTTTGACCGACAAAGACCGCAAAGTCTCCTTGGCGAATCTTTAGGGATAGATTTTTAACTCCACCTCTATCTTGGGAGTAGCTAAAGGTAACATCGTCAAAGTAAATTTCACTGGAAAAGTGAGGTAAATCAATCGCACCCGGTGCATCCTGAATCGCCGGGGTTTCTGATAATATATCGCTGATGCGTTGCAGCCCTGCCACTCCATCAATAAATGCAGGTATTGACGAAGTTAAACCAAGAATATTGAGATTCAACCCTACCAGTAAAACTTGAAAGGAGGTAAGAGTTCCTACAGAAATTATATTCCTGTAGGTCATCACTGCACCAATACTTAAAACGATAAGCTGGGTCATGACAAAACCAATCATGGGGGCTTTCTGCACTAAGTAGGAGAGAAAGGTTGCCCGGACATAAACCTGTTTTAAGTCATTCAAATCGTTGGAAAAATCCTTACTCATTTGGTTCTCCAGCCCGAATATCTTGACAACGGTTTGCGAGAGGATATTCTCTTCGACGACGCTGGCAATCTGTCCTTCTTTTTGCAGCAACTTATAACCGACTTCGGTGGCAAGGCTGGCAATTTTTACTGGGGCAATGGTACAGATAGTTAAACCGATTAAACTGAGCAGGGCTAATTGCCAGTTGAGGAAGAAGAGGAAAACCAGAGAAAATAGGAAGTTACACAGTTCTAAAACAACAACTGTCAGCCCCATTGTAATTACACCATTTTCCACCTTTTGGACATCGGCGATGAGACAATTGACAATATCCCCGGCTGAACGTCGCCCAAAAAACTCCATTGAAAGGCTTTGGAGATGCTCGAATAGAGAGTGTCGGATATTGTTTGTGATTAAAATGCCCAAACGCGCTCCTAGGAAAATTCCTAGCAAACCGATGCAAGCATATAGAATTGCTCCGACAACTAGCAAGGACAGGATTAGAACCAGAAGACTATAGTTTTGGGGAACGATGGCGGCATCGATGATAAATTTTAAGCTGGCTCGGAAGACTGAATCGAATGCTGCGTCGAATATCAGGCAGATAAAGAGTAAAATGAATTGCCCTTTGTAGGAGGCAATGTATTTGTTGAGGGTTTTAAAGAACCAAATAAGTTCCATGAGTTATGGGAGTTTGTCTACAGGCAAGATTTATACTTTGACTTGTGCAGTTTCAATTGGGATAGCCTTCTTATTAAGCAGGGTGGGCATTGTTCACCCTACAGGGATTTTCAGTTGTAATTTATCAGCACCATCAATAGGATTTTACTGATTAACTTTTAAGTTAAAAATAACGGGATCGCACAATTTCCCTCCTTTTTGTTGTTAGCTTACTTGTTGTCTTGATTGAGTTTTTGTCCTCAACTTTCTCAATATTAGTCGAGATTTAATAGGTTTGTCAAGCTTAAGAAACAGAGTTTACACAAACTTTATCTTACCTAAAAACACAAATAAATCAACAGGAAACAATCCGATGCTATTATTTTAAGCTCGGATTATTTCTCTTTATTCTGCTGTTTTAAATAGCAGATGTGAGGCAAGTAAATGGAAGGTGGTTAAAGAAGCAATGCTCTCTTGACTCCTGAATTAGAGTGTGTTGAGGCGCGATCGCCTTTAAGGGTTGCGTCAGACTTTTACTCCTAAAAATGCTTTACACTCTGAAGACGATTACCAGCGATAATTTCTGAATTTCTAGAGTTAACAAAAGCCTCGACTAACGATTCCTAACTGAAAAAATCATTTTGGGATAGGTGGAGTGCGATTGCACTTCCTTATCAAAGGTTAAAATATCAAACAGAAGACACTCTACGCGATCTCCCAGGAATCGATTGGCTCACAAGCCCTTAAATTAAGGCTGTTACTGTATATCCAGGTGAACATTGTGAAATATATTGCTCAGCTAAATCGTGTATTCGACCGTTAATCACGCTACAGGGAACATACCAAGGGCTATCTATACATTGAATTTGAAGTGTTTCATTCGATGGATTATAATTCCATGTGACCGTGAATCCATCCTGAGTATATGAACCACTCTTGCCCGAAATATTATATCCTTGGGATCTAGCTGCTGCCTCTAAACAATCCAGAAGGTTTTGAGTAATGTTACTGAATGTTTGTAATGCACAAGCGCTCATAAAGTATCCTTTTTTTGTTGTTCATCCTTAAGACGAATCCAGAGGTCGATTTCTGAATTTTTCGAGTTAGGCGCTGTTTTTTCCTAACTCAATGCACCCCATGAAACCACCTCAAACACAAGAACTATAATTTCCACCCATTGCACCAGATTTTGTCATTTAATTAAGGTCAGCAACAAAAGATGTAGGGTGAGCCGGGCCCACCCTACATCTATTTTAAATCACATTTAATCAGCTTACAAATGTAGTTTGGCTGATTAAAATATTGGTTTTAGAATCCTCTACGCAACATAATTAGCCTCCTTTGATATTAGTTTGATTTTGGTTTTTAGTCGAGACGAAATTGTATTTTTGTCTCTACACCTATAAGACGAATCCAGAGGTCAATTTCTGAATTTTTCGAGTTAGAGGCTGTTTTTTCCTAACTTAATGCACTCTGAGAGGTTCAGATCCCCTACTTCCCTAAGAAGTCAAGGCTCTACGCTTTAGCCCGAGATCCCTTTCGCCTCTTACCTTTCAACCGTTTCACAGCCTCCTCAACCTCCCCGCGAAAAGGGTAGAGCAACCGCCGCTTCAGCGCACTTCGATAAGCCTCCACTGCCTCCGTCACATCCCCCAACCCCAACAACGCTCTCCCTTGCCAGTAGCAAGCCATAGCCGGGTCAAACTCCATCAATTCCTGAGCGAACTGACAAGCCTTTTCCAACCATTTCCGACTCGCCACCTCATCCCCCAGCCCTCGATAACTCTCCCCCAGCCACACCGCAGCAGACACCGATTGCAGATAACCCCCCTCTTCCGGTAACAACTGCCATCCTTGCGCCAAAGCCTCCACCGCCTCCCGGTGTTTAAGAGCCAGTGCCAACACCCGCCCATGACCAAACCAAGCATCTGGTAACTGCGGTTCAAGTTGCGTCCCCTTCGCAGAGACACTACACCCCCGATCGATTTCCTGAAAACTTTCCACCAACACCCGCCCCGCCGTCGTCCAAACATTCCAGCGATCGGGAAAACGATCGAGCATCTCTTCTACTATTGATGTAAGGCTTACTTGACGGTTCGATCCCCCTAAATCCCCCTTAACAAGGGGGACTTTGAGACTGGTTCCCCCCTTGGGAAGGGGGGCGGAGGGGGGATCGAGAGGAACTGGGGGAGAGGTAACAGGCAAAATCTCACACAACGCCCGATAAATTTCACCATCCTGGGGATACAGACGATAAGCTTTCAGCATCGCCTCAGCCGCCCTCTGATATTCCCCGGTATGGAACAAGTAACGCCCATAGGAATACCAACCCCTCGGATGATTCGGGTGTTCCTCAGTAAACCGTTCCCACACCCCAACCCCATTAGCCGACTCCCCCCGGAACAGGTGATAATATGCCAGCAACTCGCGGGCATCCGCCGCATCAGGAGCCAGTTGCAGCAAAGAACCAATTATCTGTTTAGTCTGCTTCCCCTCCTCACCGGATACCAATCTCATCCGGCAACGAGTATCCGCCAGTCGTTTGAGTACCCGGAAATCACCGGGAGCAAGCTCTAGCACTTTGCTCAACCGCCGCTGCGCTTGGCGCACATTACCCACCGCCTGACTCGCGTCGTAGCTGTCAATCAGCGCTACAACATCATCCGGGTTCAGTGACAAAACCCGATCGAACGATCGCTTCGCTGCAACCGCATCCCCTCTCCCCATTTGCACCTGCCCCAACGCCAGCCAGTGAGCTGCATTATTTGGTTCTAGGGAAGCCGCCGACTCAAAAGCGAGTATCCCTGCCTGAGTGTCATTTCTACAAAGTGCGATCGATCCGCTGATATGCTGCCGAGTCGCCTCATTCCGTGAATTAGCCAAGGCACTTTCATAAACCGCTACTGCCTCAACCTCTCGTCCCATAAGCTGCAAGAGTTTCGCCAATTCCAAGTGGACGGCGATCGATGGTGGTTGCTGCAGATCGATCACTTGGCGATACTCCTCAACCGCCTGCTCAATACGACCCATTGCATACACCAGATTCGCCAATTCCAACCGTTTCTTCCATCCCGAAGGATACTGCTGCACGTACTCACTTAATGTTTTCAGCTTCTGGTCAATTCGGGCTGGCTTTTCGTCTAAAACTAGGTAAGCATTCAACTCCACCCCAGAGGACTGAGTGAGGGATACCACCCGGAGTGCAGTGTTTCTAGACATATTGCTGTTACCTGATAATTAATTGTCTCGGCAATGTTCTGAGGGATGGGGGCGATCGAGTCGGATGCGATCGTTTCATCAGATTGGGGACTCTCCACCACAAGCTTTTCCCTTTTGCCAACCTTGGAAGAATCTAACAGAGCATCATCCAACCCAGACAAATACCTGCTCAAACGCTTTTGCAGAATATCTCGCGCCTGTTGGATGCGCTTGTAAATGTTATCGAGGGAGATGGCGAGTTTTTGGGCTATATCTTGATAGGAAATTTGGTCGCAGTAACGCATAGTAAACGGAGTCCGCAGTCGAGGATGAAGAGAATCTATTGCCTCGCGAAGGTACTGTCCCAACTCATGATTTAGAAGTGCTAATTCAGGAGAGTCAAAACCAGAAATAACCGCTGAGTTGTCTTGAGTGACTATTTCTTCAAGATTCTCTATTTGTATTGCCTTTTGGCGGCGACGTTCTCGATGTATATCTATACAGAGATTATGGGTTAAGCGGGTGAGCCAAGCTCGGAGGTTAGTGATTTTTTCGGCATAGTCTGGTAATTTATCCCAAGCTTTGACCATTGCGCGACTGAGCGCTTCTTCCGCATCCATAGAATTACCGCCCATCCACTTGAGACAGCAACGGTAAAAATAATCTCGATTCTGCTCCCATAGCTGCCAGAACGTTTTCTCTATATCTTCAGAGCAACTACGAAGGCATGAGGCATTAACGGATGGAGAATTTGACATGACGATTTCTACCTGAGATTCAGCTTACTTTTAATTTTTGGTTTAACCTAAAGTAGTTTTCTGCACCCGATTAATTATGTTGCTTGTTCCAGCCTTTGTTGGAAATACCAGCAATTGTTTTAAATGTCAACGCTTATCCACAGGTTTTTTGGGAAATTTTTGTGGTTTTTGTGTAAAGTTGCCGCCCAGCAATCAGACCAACACCGTGAGGTTATTCAAACCCAAAACTGAAACTTCATTAGTCAAATTTGGCAGCAAATTTGACTGAGGAAGTGTTTATGTTATGCCTTGAGATACCCATCCTCTTAACTGTCCACAGGGCTGGGAGCAACCTTGACAGGGTTAGTTGTTGCAGGCAGCCGCAACAACTATATTATCTGTCCCACTAACAGTCTAATCGGAAAAGTCGGGTTTGAAAGTCGGAAAAGTCGGATTCTAAAGTCGGAAAAGTCGGGTTCTTCGGAATTGTCTTGACAAAATCCCAAATGGGTTCTATGGGCTTAACCCGGAGAAAGATAAGTTTGGATAGGTTTTACGAAGCAGAATAATGGTGCTTAACCACATTCCGCACGCGCGAGCGTGTCACACAGCATAATTACCTAAAACAATCGATTTTAAAAGTTATAAATTAGGCATTTAAAATTTTTAATATCCGTTAATATACGGTATAAAACTCTAATTTATAGCTTAATTGGTCGATAAAAATAAGTAAAAACCGATGGTGACAGTTGAGGGTGCCGAATGTGGGCTTAACCAGGGATATGTATTGCTGATTTGTTCTAGCATGAGGATTTATACTTAGGCGGCACGCGATCGCATTGTATTGAGCTACTTGAAGTTTTCTTAATGCCTTTGACAAAAAAAACAAAAAAAGTGTGACTGGTCGATCGCCCTGTCACACATCACAAATTATGTATTTTGTCAAGCTAAAAGTAGGACTAATTAACTAAAAATTATCGCTCCTTCGGTATCGATCGCGATCGCCCGTACATCAGCCTTCACCCCAAATTCCATCCAACCAGCCGCCATTTCCCTGACAACCGCATCAGCATTAGTAGCATCCGTTAAAGCCAAAATCGTCGGCCCCGCACCGCTAATCACCGTACCGCAAGCGCCAGCAGCCACCGCAGCTTCTTGCACAGCTTCATATCCCCGAATCAGAGATTGGCGGTAAGGCTGGTGAATTTTGTCTTGCATGGCGGCGCGCAGCCAGTTTTCATTGCCAGTTTCCAAAGCCCGCACCAGCAAACCCACGTGGGCGGCATTGAAAATCGCGTCAGCCTTACTGTAATCCTTGGGCAAAACTTTGCGCGCTTCGGCTGTAGAAAGCTCAAAATCGGGAATGGCCACCACCGGCACAATGTCCTCCCTGTCTTGCTGCTCGCTAGTTGGGGATTTTCAGGTGCTTGGCGTTTGCCCCTCGATCGGCTTTTAGGTCGATCGTCCCCTAACTTCTATCTTAGGGAGGGTTTGGGAAAAGGGGGGTCGAACTTTAGGGTAACTTTAGATCCCCGCGCAAAATTGAGGAGTGCGATCGACTGTTGAGCCGGGATTGTATCCAAAATCACTAAATTTTTGATTTACCGCAGAGGACGCAGAGGGCGCAGAGGGAGAAAGTGTTGGCTTCGGGATGTCGGTTTGCTGTATGGCAGAAGGAAGTTCGGCAACGGATTCTGTAACAGATTTAACGGATGGAAGTCAAACGATTTTAGATTTTAGATTTACGATTGACTTAGCCCACCTGGGGCGGGGCTTGAGGATTTTAGATTCGTTATGAGTGCGATCGGTCAAGATTGTATCAGACGAGCAATCGTATTTTAAAGGTGATATGACACTCCCAAATTCTGGGTAAGCTATCCATAGAAATACGGTCATTGAAATTTAAGCAAATATATAGAGTCAGTCATTGACTTTTCGATCGACTTGTTTGAAATTTACTCAAACGCTCGATTTGCATTGCATAATTTTCTCAAAATCTGGGTTGTAAAAACCCAAATAGAAAATGTTTGTTGGTACTCATCAACCCAGGATAACGCTATGGATATTGTTCAACAAATTCCCCATAACTTAGTCAAACACTATCAAATTAAAAAGCTACTCGGAGAAGGCGGTAGTAGCACAACTTATGAAGCCATTGACCTCAAAACACACCAGCGAGTCGCACTCAAAGCTTTGTCTTTACAAAAGATGAATGACTGGAAAGTCCTGGAACTATTTGAACGAGAAGCCAATGTTTTATCAAAATTGAATCATCCGGGAATTCCGCGTTATTTGGATTATTTTTATGTCGATACTCCCGATAACCGTTGTTTTTATATAGTACAAGAACTGGCCGAAGGGCCATCTCTAGCCAGTTTAGTCGAAAATGGCTGGCACGCTAGTGAATCCGAAATTCAACGCATTGCCGCACAAATTTTGGAGATTTTAGTTTATCTCCATTCACAGACACCACCTGTTATCCACCGGGATATTAAACCAGAAAATATTGTTTTCAAATCGCCGATCGATTCCCATCAACAAAAAGACTGGGCAGTCTGCTTAGTAGATTTTGGAGCAGTGCAAAACACTTATTACAATACTTTAATGCGAGGAAGTACCGTAGTTGGAACCTATGGTTATATGGCTCCAGAACAATTTCTCGGACAAGCCGTACCTGCAACAGATTTATATGGTTTAGGAGCGACATTGTTGTATTTACTAACCCACCGTTCCCCCGCCGAATTACCAACAAATATACTAGAGGAAGATTTTCGCTCTCAAATTCAGATTTCAGCAGCATTTGCCGATTGGTTAGAAGAAGCGATCGCGCCAGATTTAGAAAACCGCTTTGAATCGGCAAAAGAAGCGCTTGAATTGCTGCGCAGTCCTCAAATATTTAGCGTTAAATCCAATCCAGCAACGTCATGGAAAAAACGCCTCAAAATAGGAATTGCTGCTATTGCTACTGTTGCTGTTTTCAATCACTTTAAATATCCCATCCTCAACCGGATTGGATTTACACCCCATGCAGTTGTCGAGGCTGCCCGCCAGGGAGATACTAACACTATTAGGCATTATCTGGATCTTGGTATTAGTGCCAATAGCAGGATAGGCAGTCAGAATTTACTACACTTTGCTGGCTCAAAAGAGGTGGCAGAATTGTTAATTGCCAAAGGTGTAGATGTCAACGCTAAGGATACATATGGCTTGACCCCATTACACATGGCTGCTGTGTTCGATCGCATAAAAGTAGCACAGACGCTAATTGCTAAAGGTGCAGATATTAACGCCTGGACAGGAAGTCAATATTTTAATAGAACTCCTCTGTTCTTTGCCCGATCGCCTGAAATGGCCAAGTTGCTGATTGCTAAAGGTGCGGATGTCAATGCCAAAAACAAAAATGGCATGACTCCTCTACATACGGCGCGATCGAAGGCGATCGCACAAATACTACTCTCTGCGGGCGCAAAAATTAACATCAAAGAAGAAAATGCCCGAAATGGCGGTACAACTTTATTACATAACGCAGTCAAAATAGGCTTTAAGGAGTTGGTACAACAGCTAATTAAAGACGGTGCAAATGTGGCGATTCTGGATAGTGAAAAAAGAACTCCACTGCACTATGCAACCACAAAAGAAGTTGCTGCTTTGCTAATGCTGGATATCAACGCTATGGACCAATCTGGAAATACTCCGTTACACCTAGCTGTCGATCGAGGATCTCAAGATATCGCTGAACTGCTAATTGCTAATGGTGCAAGGGTTAACGTTAGAAATGAGAACGGTCAAACTCCATTGTATCGAGCGATCGCGATCGGACACAATGAGATTGCTGCACTGCTAATTAACAACGGTACAGATGTCAATAATATAGATGGATCTGGCACAACTCCACTGCACAAAGCCGCACATTATGGCACTGTAAAAATCTTAAAATTGCTGATTGCTAAAGGTGCAGAAATTAATATCCAGGATAATCAAAGAAAAACTCCACTGGATATCGCCGTAGACCTGAAACTTCAGGATACAGTGGCGCTGCTAATTAGTAAAAACCCAGATGTTAATAGTGAAGACAAAGAAGGCAGAACTTTACTGCATATCGCTGTCGATTTCAAACTTGAGGATGTAGCCAAACAACTCATTGCCAAAGGTGCATTCGTTAATGCCAAAAATAACTTGCTTCAAACTCCCCTGCATCTTGCTGTTGCTCAAGGATCTCAAGATATCGCTGAACTGCTAATTGCTAATGGCGCAAGGGTTAACGCTAGAAATGCGAACGGTCAAACTCCATTGTATCAAGCGATCGCGATCGGACACAATGATATTGCTGCACTGCTAATTAAAAACGGTGCAGATGTTAATAATAGAGATATGTGTAACACAACTCCACTCCACAAAGCCGCACATTATGGCACTGTAGAAATCTTAAAATTACTGATTGCTAAAGGTGCAAAAATTGACGCTACAAACTGCGAGGGCGACACGCCGCTAAAGATAGCAAAAACCAACTGGAACCCCGACCGAGACCCAGCAGCCAAAATACTCAGATCTCGCGGTGCAACCTACTAATTATCCAAAATCAACCCAAGCATAAAAATATGGAAACATTAGAACAATCGGAAAAAATCATTGCTGAAAGATATCGCATTATCGGCAAATTAGGACAGGGTGGAGTTGGGATCACCTATGCTGCTGTAGATTTAAACAGCAATCAAAAAGTTGCACTCAAAGCTTTATCCCTGCGCCTGACAACTGAATGGAAGAAAATCGAGTTATTTGAACGAGAAGCAAAAACTTTATCGGGATTGAATCATCCGGGAATTCCTCGCTACATTGACTACTTTCAAGTTGATACTTCCCAAGATCGTTGTTTTTATATCGCCCAACAACTCGCACCGGGAAAATCTCTCGCACAGTTGATAGAAAATGGCTGGAAACCAAATGAAGCTCAAGTTCGTCATATCGCCTATCAATTGCTAGAAATTCTCGCTTACCTGCAATCGCTGTTACCTGCTGCGATCCACCGAGATATTAAACCTCAAAATATTATTCTGCAAAAAAATGGGCGAGTCTTCCTAGTTGATTTTGGCGCAGTTCAAAATACTTACCATCATACCGTTACTGGAGGCAGTACCGTTGTCGGAACCTACGGTTACATGGCACCAGAACAATTCAGAGGAAAAGCTGTATTGTCAACAGATTTGTATGGATTAGGCACAACGCTGCTTTTCCTGTTAACCCAAAAATTTCCATCTGATTTACCCAGACAAAAGCAGAAGATAAAATTCCGCGAGATCGTCTCTATTTCTACAGAGTTTGCTGACTGGTTAGAGAAGATAATTGAACCCGCAATTGAAGATCGATTTCACTCAGCAAAAGATGCTTTATCAGCGTTGCGAGGGGAACAGCCAAGCGGGATGAATCCAGAAAAAATGTTTAAGCGATCGCCCCAATCCCGAATTACTTTAATTGACACTAAACGGTGGTTATTCATTAAGATATACCCCGCTCGTTTCCCTAGCAAACTCAAATGTTTTTTCCAATTTATTCATCTGAGTTATAAAGTTTTACTTCCCTTATCTTTGATTCTGGGATTTTTTTTTAACCTATGGAACATAGGCTTTCCCTGGTTTAAATACGCTGTAGCCGACTGGCTAAATAAATTATTTGAGCAATTTTTCGTTAGATCAATCCAAGCTGTAATAATATTTACCGTATTTTATGCTTTGATGTGGTTGTGTAGGTTATTGTGTAGGATTGCTTCTCCTCTATTCACCAGACCAATTCAAATCAGTCCTCAAGATATCCAGCGGGTGAAATTGAGCGGAATTCATCTGCCATTGCTCAAAAAATCGATGACTTTTTGCCGGATTCGTGCCAATTCGCGTAACTATTGTTTTGGCTTATTTTTGCCGCAAGCTGAGAAAGAATGGTTGGTAGGGGAATTGAACAATTTTTTAAGTAAACTAACTTAATTAAGTGGAGACTTGCGCGCCTTGAGTATCGATCGCGATCGCCCGTACATCAGCCTTCACCCCAAATTCCATCCAAGCAGCCGCCATTTCCCTCACAACCAGATCAGCATTAGTAACATCCGTTAAAGCTAAAAGCGTTGGCCCAGCACCACTAATAACCATTCCACAAGCCCCTGCATTCAACGCAGCTTCTTGCACAGCTTCATATCCCCGAATCAGAGATTGGCGGTAAGGCTGGTGAATTTTGTCTTGCAGGGCGGCGCGCAGCCAGTTTTCATTGCCAGTTTCCAAAGCCCGCACCAGCAAACCCACGTGGGCGGCATTGAAAATCGCGTCAGCCTTAGTGTAATCGTTGGGCAAAACTTTGCGTGCTTCGGCTGTAGAAAGTTCAAAATCGGGAATGGCCACCACCGGCACGATATTGGAATGCCAGGGAATATCGCAGATTTGCCAAGAAACCCCCCCCTGCCCCCCCTTGTTAAGGGGGGGTGTAAGAGGGGATTCTTCTCTTAGCCCCCCCTTACTAAGGGGGGGTTGGGGGGGTGTATTACTAGCAGCGAGGCGACAACCACCCAATAAAGCGGGGACAACGTTGTCGGGATGTCCTTCAAGTTCGATCGCCAACTGCATCACATCCACCTGACTCAAAGGCTTGCCGGCTAAACAATTCGCAGCGACTAACCCGCCGACAATAGCTGTAGCGGAACTTCCCAAACCCCTCGCCAGCGGTACTTGCATATCTATATGTATCGTCACTGGCGGCGGCGGTTGGCGGAGGTATTGGTATAACTTGACAAAGGCTTGGTAAGCGAGATTGCTGTCGTCTGTCTTGACTTTGGCAGCTTCGGCGCCTGTAACGGTAACTTTCAATTTCTCGGTTGCTGGCGGTTCGATGAGGGAGAATTGGAAGGAGTTGTAGAGGCTTAAAGCGGCGCCGATGCAGTCGAATCCGGGGCCGAGGTTGGCGGTTGTGGCGGGTACGGTGACGGTGACGGTGGAGGTTGCAGGCATTTTTTGAATGGTTAATTTGCAGTGTTCAACCGCTGATGGACGCTGATGAACGCAGATGAATATTTGGTGTTTGTGCGATCGACTATTTTAACCGATTTCTAAAACATCTTCATAAATTGAGGCGATCGGGCATTCAAAATCTGCGCTATCCAAGCGAACTTCGGCGCCAACACCGTAAGGATAAAGTTCCCAACGGCCCTCTGAGTTGCGGCGATAACATTCTACGCCGATGCTTTCTTGATTGATAATTACGTATTCTTGTAAAGTTTCGATGGTGCGGTAGTCGGCAAATTTATTGCCGCGATCGAATGCTGCTGTTGTCGGAGATAAAACTTCTACGATTAAGCGCGGGTAGCGTTTGAAGTATTGAAGGCTTCTATCTCTTTCATCGCAAGTAACCATGATGTCGGGATAGTAAAATACATCTGCCTCTTCAATTCTGGCTTTCATGTTTCCTGCGTAGATGCGGCAACCTCTACCTCTAACGTGACTTGTGAGCAAGTTGACGAGGTTGATGCAAATTGTTTCATGTGCATCGCTTGCTCCCGCCATTGCGTAGATTTCTCCTTGTCGGTATTCGTGTTTTATCGGGCTAATTTTTTCGCCTTCTAAATAGTCTTCCGGGGACACGTAGTTGTAGCTTTTACTTAATGTCATAATGGGAATTTTTTAAAGCTGTGGTGATATTATACCCTATTTTCCCCAAAATTTATAGTAGCAGCCTGTGCAGGTGTTTCATTGCATCTTGATAATCTTCTGTTTTGCCGTCTTTTTGATAAAATTCTGCCGCTTTTTGGTAGTCAGCAATTGCGCCCGGTTTGTCTTCTAAGAAATAGCGGACTTTGGCGCGGTTGTAGTAAGCATCGGCATACTTCGGGTTAATTTCAATGGCGCGATCGAAGTCGGCTTTGGCTGCTGGATAGTCTTTGAGATAGCGGCCGCGAATGATACCGAGTTTGTTGTAGGCTTTGGCGTAGTTGGGGTTGATGGCAATGGCTGCGGTGTAATCTGCGATCGCCCCTTGAATGTCTCCAGCCTCTGACTTGGCTAAAGCGCTGTTGAATAAGTCTTCAGCCGAATTTTGAACTATTAGTATTGGTGAGGGTTGGGTACAAATGCCAGGGTATATGCCGCCCAAAACGCTAACAAATCCCCATAGGGCGATCGCCCTGTAAAAGAGTTTCATAAATCTAAGCAAAAATTTGAGCGACAGAGCAACTAAAACCAGGTAACAAAGGCGAGGTCAATTCATCAGCGCTCAACAGCGTAGCAACTAACCTTAAACTTGCTTGTTCCCTGCGATAAACCTCAATTTGCTGCAACCGCCAATTCGCAATCCAGTATTCCTGTACTCCCCGCACTGAATAAAGTCTGAGTTTCAAATCTCTATCCCGTCTTTCATTGTCTGTACCAGCCGATAATACTTCAACAATTAACTCAGGTGCGGCGGTTAAATGTCCGGATTCGTCTAGCAAGATAGCCAAGCGTTCGTTGCTCGCCCAAACTACATCAGGAATGACGTTATCAGCATCCGTGAAAATAAGACCGGGATTGATGGCAGCTCGTCCTAAACCAGCAGACATCGACCAAGTATCAAGCACAGAGAAAAATCTGCCACAAGTCTGTTGATGACCCCAATGCGGTGCTCTAGTCGCAAATAACTCTCCATCAATAAGTTCGTAACGATCGCCGTTATCGGGCAATAGTTCTAAATCGGCGGTAGTCCAGCGTACTTTATCAGATATTGTCTGGCTCATACAAGCACTCTCGATAGGTGGTACAAACATTATAAACCGGTTCGTAGTAAGGACTTGGGTCCTCTCTGTGACTTTTAGTAAATCAGGACTAAAGTCCTTACTACAAACAATTGTGCCGATCGCAATTAACCGGACATGACATTACTTCAGAACAGTTTTAGAAGCTATGCGGGTTTTCTTGCGATCGGCTTCACTCAATTGTTCACCAGACTGCAAACGAGTAGCAGAAGTTTGCAGAACGGTTGCCGCACTTTTATCGCCCATTTGCAGAGCAGTTTTAGCCGCAGTTTGCAGCATCGTGGCGGCACCGGCGCGATCGCCCTGTTGCAATCTAGTTTCTGCGAGTTGAGTTTGGCGGTACTTAGCCAAAGCTAAAATGTGCTGCTGCACTGTCGGGTTAAGTGCCGGCTGATAAACTTTTAGGACATTAGCGGAAACTGCAACGGGATCGGAAAGTAAACTTGAACCGACAGTCGGATCGTCGTAGCGAATTTGCAATTGCCCGATCGCCTGTGTACCTTCTGGCAACTGTCCAATATAAATATTAGCCAAAACTACTCGCTCTACATCCTTCATTAAATCTCCCAGACGCACCATAAAGCGATCGCCCTCTTGCTGCACCGGTAATTCGATCGTGTCTGGGGCAACTTGGGCGATCGGTTTAAGTTCGGCTAACCGCACTTTTGGCATCAGCGAAAATAGCAAATAAGCATTAGTCAAACCTACACCTTGGATGCGGGTAAACAGCTTGCCAAACTCATCAACCGCATCTTCTGGCCGCTGAATGTGAGCCAGAGCACCGCCGCCGGCATCAGCAATCTTTTCCAAAATATCCTGGTTCCAGTTATCGCCAAATCCCAGAGAATTTAAAGTCATGTTATACTCTGCCGCCAGTTTCGCCAACTTCAAACAGCGGCTGTCGTCGCCGTGTTCGTTTTCGCCGTCTGTCAGCAGAAACGCCTGAGATATAGCTTCTTTTTTGCCTTTGCCCAACTCTTCAATACCTAACTTAATGCCCTCATCAATTGCTGTGCCGCCGGCCGGGCGCAATTGCTCGATTTGCCGTTTGATGCTAGCGGGATCTCCGACAACTTGATTGGGGACGAGGACTTTGGCTTTGTGGTCGAAAGCCACCGCGCAAAAGCGATCCCCTGGCTTCAACCTGTCCAGCAAGCGTCCGGCGGCTTGTTTGACGGTTTCTAAGGGGCGCCCGCCCATCGAGCCGCTGTGGTCGAGAATCAGGCACAGGTTTAAGGGTACGCTGGAGTCGATCGAGCTTGCCGTCGCCGACACTGAAACGGCTAGCTGGCGCTGGGTTGAGGGCGCGGCAGCGTCAAGGTTGGGGTCGTTTAACACCGGGAGCAAACTAACTTTCATGCGGGATACCTAAAGATTGCGTTACTATTTCTTATAAGAATAGCTCCATCAGTTCAGGCAACATTTCGGTTTATGAACACACCAATTAAAGCTGTGCAATCGCAATACTACGGGGATGGCAACTCTCGGACGCCGCCTCCCGATTTGCCATCCCTGTTGCTGAAGGAGCGGATCGTTTATCTGGGTATGCCTCTGGTACCTGCGGTAACAGAACTGATTATCGCTGAACTGTTGTTCTTGCAGTACGAAGACCCGGATAAGCCGATCAAAATCTACATCAACTCGACCGGCACTTCTGGTTACAGCGGCGAACCCGTCGGCTTTGAAACGGAAGCTTTTGCTATCTGCGACACGATCAGGTACATTAAGCCGCCCGTGCAGACTATTTGTCTCGGTTCGGCAATGGGCATGGCTGCGATGCTGTTAGCGGCGGGTACAAAGGGCTTTCGAGCTAGTTTGCCCCACGCTTCGATCGTGTTGCACCAACCCAAGGCTTACACGCGGGGTCAAGCCAGCGACATTCAAATTCGGGCTAAGGAAGTGCTGGCAAATAAGGCGACGATGCTCGATATTTTGGCAAGCTGTACCGGCCAACCGATCGACAAAATTGCTAAAGATATGGATCGGTTGCTGTACATGACGCCCCAGGAAGCTAAAGAATACGGTTTGATCGATCGCGTTCTTGAAAGTTCGGAAGAATTGCCGAAACCGCTGGCGGCGGGAGTTATCTAATTTGGTTATTAGTTATTGGTTATTAGTTATTGGTTATTAGTTATTGGTTATTAGTTATTGGTTGTTGTCACCAAAAACTCCAAACCAAGAAATAACAAGTAACGAATAACAAGTAACAAGTAACAAGTAACAAGTAACTAATAACAAGTAATCAATTCCCAATCCCCGATTACCAATTACCAACTAAACGGAGTTCCGAATTATGCCTATAGGTGTGCCAAAAGTTCCCTACAAAATGCCTGGTGGTTATGATACTCAGTGGATTAATATCTACGATCGCCTCTACCGGGAACGGATTATTTTCTTGGGCAGGGACATTGACGATGAAATTGCCAATCAAATCATCGCTGTGATGCTGTATCTCGATTCGGAAGATTCGGGCAAAGATATTATTTTGTACATCAATTCCCCCGGCGGGATGGTGTCGGCAGGCATGGCTATTTTTGATACCATGCAGCACATTAAATCCGACGTGGTGACGATTTGTGTGGGCTTGGCGGCTTCGATGGGTTCTTTCCTGCTGGCTGCCGGTACCAAGGGGAAACGGTTGGCTTTGCCTCACTCGCGGATCATGATTCACCAGCCTTCTGGGGGCACGCGGGGACAAGCAACGGATATTCAGATTGAGGCGAAGGAGATTCTGCGCCTGCGCCACCAACTCAACGGTATCTATGCTAAAAATACCGGGCAGCCGATCGAGAAAATCGAGAAAGACATGGATCGCGACTATTTCATGTCCGCCGAGGAAGCCAAAGAATACGGCTTGATTGACAGAGTTGTCGAAGATCGTCCGTAACTTATTTTTTCGCTTAAGTAGTGCGGGCAACCCTCGCACTAAAGCCTAGTTCGCAGTTAAATATGGCAGAATCTTTACATTTAAGGATTTTGCCATATTTAACTACACCCCCTTTCATCCCCCACGCTTGGCAGGTACGCGCAAGCGTGGGGGATGAAAGGGGGGCGAGATGACGATTGCCCCGTCAAATAATCTGACTCTTCGATGCTAGACGGCGTGAGGGGACGAGAAAATTCCTTGCCTTTGTTAAGTCATTGTGCTACGATAATTATCACTAACCTAAGTTTATGGTAATGTACCAAGCTCATAAACTCCGAATCTATCCAACAACCGAGCAGCAAATATACTTTGCTAGTGCTTTTGGTTGTTGTAGGTGGTTCTGGAATTACAGCTTAAGTCTATGTCAAGAAACCTACCAAAATACTGGAAAAGGGCTGACTAGGGGTGCCATCCAAGGATTGCTCCCTCATTTAAAAAAGGAATATCCTTGGCTGAAAAATGCCTATTCCCAGTGCCTACAAGTAGTTGCTCTCAACTTATCAACTGCCTATAAAAACTTCTTTGATAAACGGGCTGGTTATCCTAGCTTCAAATCAAAACATGGTAGGCAATCGATTAGTTATCCTCAGAATGTCAAGCTAGGTGATAGTTCAATCAAACTTCCCATTATTGGGGAGGTTCATTGCCGAATTCATCGAATAATTGAAGGGACTATTAAAACAGTTACTATATCTAAAAATACAGATGGCAAATACTATGCTTCTGTGTTGGTTGATGATGGACAAGAGATACCAGAAGGTAGTGCTGAGGGCAAATCTATTGGCTTAGATGTTGGACTGATAGATTTTTGTGTAACTAGCGATGGTAGCAAATATGCCAATCCTAGACATCTCAAAAAACACAGCCGCAATTTGAAGCGAAAACAGCAAAACCTCAGTCGCAAACAAAAAGGTAGTAATCGAAGAAATAAAGCTAGAAGATTGGTGGCTAAAGTTCACTCTAAAATCAAGAGAGTGCGCGAAGATTTCCTGCACAAGCTATCCCGCAAGATAGTCAACAAAAACCAAGTTATCGCAGTAGAAAATCTCAACATCAAGGGTATGGTACGAAATCACTGCCTAGCCAAAGCAATTAGCGATGCTGGGTGGGGAATGTTTGGGACAATGCTCAAGTACAAGGCTGAGCAAGTGGGAAAACTCTATATCGAAATTGACCGTTTTTTCCCGAGTTCTAAAACTTGCAATAATTGTCTCCATAAAGTATCTGAAATGCCTTTGGATGTTCGTCACTGGAATTGCCCTAAATGTGGGAGTTGCAATGATAGAGACATCAATGCAGCGAAAAATATCAGGGATGAAGCCTTGCGGATTTGGGCATTGGGAACCAATGCTTCTGCCAATGGAGGGAATGTAAGTCGTGGTGGCAAGCCTTCGGTCTTGTCGGGCGCAGTTCCCCGTGAAGTTGGAAGCCCCCAGCATATCGGTACTCCGATTGCTGGTGGGTAGTTCACTGGTATTATCAACGCTCATTTATGGTAAATGGATATTGCAGATTATTACCGACAGTTAGGACTGAGATCTGGTGCGAGTTTATCGCAAGTTAAGGCCTCTTATCGAAAGTTAGCCAGACAGTATCACCCCGATGTGAATCCGGGAAACGAACAGGCTAAGAATAAGTTTATTGCTATTACTGAGGCTTATAAGTTCCTGGTGAATATTGCCCCCGCCGATGTTGCGGAGTCGAAAGTTGCCAATTCACCTGTGCCGCCGGCTGCGACACCGCCAGCGGAGGCGGTGAAAGCTCAACCGCAGACAGTTAAGGTGACTCGGAAACAGCAATCGACTCAAGATAGCCCGGATCTGTCGGCGGCGGAAGAAAAGTTAAAGAAAGATGCTTATTTTGAACTGCAACAGTTGCTGAAATATCAAAGGTTCCCGCGGGCGATCGCCCTAATTGAGGGTTTGGCCCAGCGGGTGCCCGAAGATCGGGAGGTGCGCCAGTGGCAGGCGATCGCCTATCAGCGCTGGGGACGGCATTTAATTGGGGAAAAGCAGGTTGACAAGGCGAGAATTTATTTGAAAAAGGCTGTGAAAACTGACCCTCACAATCGGGCTTTGTGGGCGGAAGTTGAGCGGGATTTTCGCAGGTTGGAAGAAATTTATTGATTGGGGAATCGGGAATCGGGAATCGGGAATCGGGAATCGGGAATCGGGAATCGGGAATCGGGAATTGGGCCCAAAAGGATTGGAAATTATTAGTTCGATTCTGTGGAGGTAATCAAAAGGTCTATATTTTTGAGTTTTTCTAAAATGACTTGGGTGTTTTCCGGTCTGTTTTCGGGTAGCGGTTCCATCAATTCGTCGATCGAGTCTACGAATGACTGGTCAACATCTAAAGCCTGGTTCCTCCAGTTAATCTTACCAGTTTGTTGATTGACGGGAAAGTCGATCGGCGGTAAGCCTGTTAATAAGTGTACAAAAGTACGCCCCAAAGCGAAAAAGTCCGATCGCACTTCTGCTTTACCGGCAATTTGTTCGGGCGCGCAGTATCCAGCAGAACCGATGGGTGCGGTATCTGTGTCTGCTTCTGCTGCGCAGCCGAAGTCAATTAATCGCAATTTTCCATCGGCTGCAAGCATCAAGTTGGATGGCTTAATATCCCGATGTACTAGATGATATTTGTGAATGGCCTGCAAAATATGGAGGATTTGTTGCAGCCAATCGACAGCTAGGGTTTGAGAAACCAACTGGTTTTTAGTTAAGAATTCTGCCAAGTTTTCGCCGCTAATTTTTTCCATCACCAAACAAGACAATTTCTGGGAGTTATTGGGGAGTTTGATTTGGAAATAACCATCTGGTTCGACTTGGGGAACTCTTCCCTTTCCTCCTAGCCAAATTAATGCCCGCGCTTCTTGTTGAAACAAACAAAGTAAATCGGGATTGTGGGCGTGTTTCAAGACTTTTAAAACTTTGACTGTTCCCCATTCGTTGTCCCCGGTTCCCAAATCTTCGACTTCCAAGATGTCTGTGGGGCGTGCGGGATTGGGCGATCGCACTGGTTTAAGGATGCGGTAGCGATCGGCAATTAGTAAAGCCGTGCCGCAAGCCTGACAATTTTGAGCAGCAGCAGGATTTTCCCGTTGTTCGCATTGAGGGTTGATGCAGTAAATCATATCATGTCCGGTGGATTGACCACAATAAGATTGGTATGGAGTGCGCCCGAAAGTCCGCAGCCGGAGAGCAGACCCAAGTCCAAACGATCGAACCGTTTTTGTTTGTAGTGCGCCCGAAAGTCCGCAGCCGGAGAGCGGACCCAAGTCCAAACGATCGAAATGACTGATACTTTATTGGTTGAGAGCTTGCTCGGGCATTCTTTTTTGGTAAAGCGTATCGCTTTGATTGATAAATTAGCATAAAACGCAACAGATTTATGCAACCTCTTTATTTCCAATACTTTCAGGGTCTAGCTCCCTTATTTCTATCACTCGTCTAGCAAAACAGTCATTTTTGGGGCGTTTCAGCCCTTGTTGTGACCCATTTACTTACTTCAGTGTCCCCTAGCCGGTACTCGGTTACAAGCGAACTCTTCTATCAATCTTCTAGCTTACCTCTGCATACTCGCAGGCAAAAAAATTCCCGCTACCCCTAGCGGAGCAACGAGACAGCAAAAATAAATTCTTGATTAGAACCTTAGCATTATTTATTTCGGTCTAGCGACACCACACAGTATCTGCACGTGACCCCAGGGGGCGTAAATTCTCGTTACCCTTGTCAATTGCCTCTTTCCACCACAGTTCACCGTACCCGTCCCGCACGGCGGTGTTGTAGGGCATAGTATCGAGCCTGTAAGCGCTGAACCCGCGCTCTATCATATCCTTGCGAGAAAGCACTTGCACCCAGTAATCTGGTTTTGACTCCTGG
>NZ_JAUBVK010000074.1:0-2408 GCF_036705795.1 Microcoleus sp. ARI1-B5 | reverse complement strand
GTGCGCCGTGGCAGTCAACACGGTATCCCCAATCTAATTGGGAGAGACTAAGAAGAATGTCTCTAAGTCAACCAACTTACCTAGAGTCGAAAGACAAAAAGGGAAAACAGCACGTTGGTAAAGCGGGGAATGGAGAGAAGACGTTTAAACCATTGCCTTGCAAGGCTTGTGTGACAAGGTGAAAGTTAGACTACTTGAAGCCCAATTCTGACGGCATAGGCGATTGCCTATTCCTACAACGTCTAACAGGAATAATCGTTTGTGTGTAGTTTTAAACATTTGAGCAACACAACTTCTTCAAACGATGTCGGCCATCAATGAGACGGCTCAAAGGAATGAGTGGGACACCTAAATCACACTACCACGTACCGAGTTGATGAAGCACGGGATGGCCTACGGGACGCGAGTCCTATGGCTACAGAGTTCTCATAGTAGTCTGAGGACGGGAAAGCCGTCCACATGGCAAAGGAGAACAGGTATTCCTCACACTAAGACCAAGAGGTACGCGAGATGCGGAACGCCGAAACGGTTCTTAATGTAATCCGAGATAGAGGCCAACGAGGGTTGCCTCTGGGAAAAGATGTCTACAGACAACTATTCAACCCGAATTTGTACCTCCGAGCGTACAGTCGCATCTACAAAAATGATGGGGCAATGACGCGAGGAATTACTGAGGAAACTGCTGATGGAATGTCTGTCAAAAAGATTGAGAGCCTCATAGAAGATATTCGCTATGAACGCTTTCGATGGACACCAGTACGACGAGTTAACATTCCCAAAAAGAATGGAAAAATTCGACCGCTTGGTGTCCCTACTTGGAAAGACAAACTGGTTCAAGAAGTGGTACGCTCGATTCTTGAGGCATACTACGAACCTCAATTTTCTGACAGCAGTCACGGTTTCAGACCAGAGCGCGGATGCCACACGGCTTTAACTACTATAGACCGTACCTGGCAAGGAACCAAGTGGTTTATCGAAGGAGACATTCGCGGTTGTTTTGACAACATAGACCATAAAATCTTGATGTCAATCCTGCGCGATAAAATTAAAGATAACCGCTTTCTCAGGTTGATGGAAAATCTGCTCAAAGCAGGTTATTGCGAGCAATGGAAGTATCATTCCACTCTCAGTGGTACGCCTCAAGGCGCAATCGTCTCACCCATTCTCGCCAATATCTATCTCGACAAGTTGGATAAGTTTGTCTGGGAGAATCTAATTCCAGAATATACGCGCGGTCAAAGAAGAGCCGAAAATAAGGAGTATGCCAAACTCCAGAAACTCGCTTGGTACTACAGGAAAAGCGGACAAACTTTAAAAGCGCATGAACTGGAAATAAAATACCAGAAAATGCCCTCCAAAGATGTTCGTGACCCTGGGTACAGAAGGCTGTCTTATGTACGCTATGCCGATGACTTTTTACTTGGCTTTATAGGGTCAGTTGCAGAGGCAAAAGAAATCAAGGAAAAACTGAGAACATTTTTAGCTGATAACTTGAAGCTCGATATGTCCTCTGAAAAGACCTTGATTACAAATGCCCACAAAGGAGCGGCAAAGTTCTTGGGGTACTCCGTCGTTGTTCAACAGTCGGACAGTAAGCACACTCAAGGTAGGCGTTCGCTCAACGGCATTATTGGACTCCGAATTCCTACTCGTTTTGTGGAAGAAAAGTGCGCCCAATACAAGAGGAATGGCAAACCCATTCATCGCCCGGAACTGATTAATGATGACGATTTTACAATCATCAGCATCTATCAGTCAGAATACAGAGGGTACGTGCAATTCTACAGTCTGGCCCAAAACATTGCATGGCTTTCAAAACTGCAATGGGTCATGTGGAGTTCACTAATGAAAACACTCGCTTGTAAACACAAAACTAGCGTGGCGAAAATCTGCTCCAAGTACCATAAGACGGTCAAGCTCCCACAAGGTCGGCGCAAATGCGTGGAAATTACCATCAACAGGGAAGGTAAGAAACCACTGGTGGCTCGTTTTGGTGGTCTATCGCTAAAACGTAACCCAAAAGCAACCATTCCAGACCTGCCCTTGACCCGAAAGCCGCCAGAAAGAAACGAGCTGATAAAACGGCTCCTTGCCCACGAGTGTGAGGTCTGTGGGGCGAAAGGTGACATTGAAGTTCACCACGTTCGCGCTCTCAAAGACCTCAAGGTAAAGGGAAGGAAGTCTAAACCGCTCTGGATGCAGATTATGTCTGCACGCAGACGAAAGACTTTGATGGTTTGTCGCCAATGCCATGACGCCATTCATGCTGGCAAACCTATTTTTAGGCACATCACGGAATAGGAATACTGGAGAGCCGTGTGCCTGGAAATCTCGCAAGCACGGTTCGGAGGGGGCTAGTCGGAAAAGGAACCTTCTGGAAACCTCGCTGGCTAGCTACCCACTTTTGA
>NZ_JAUBVK010000020.1:104746-134523 GCF_036705795.1 Microcoleus sp. ARI1-B5 | reverse complement strand
TGGTTGACTTAGAGACATTCTTCTTAGTCTCTCCCAATTAGATTGGGGATACCGTGTTGACTGCCACGGCGCACACATTTGGCTATGTCTGCATCTAATACAAACTTCGCCTTATGTTGAATACAGAGTTTAATCTGCTTAATCGCATCGTGACATGACCTGCCCGGTCTAAAACCATAGCTGTTTGGCTCAAAAATTGCCTCCCCTGAAGGCTCAAGTGCGGATTTTACTACGGCTTGTAAGGCTCTGTCGTACATTACAGGTATACCCAGAGGGCGTTTTTCATTACTTCCTGGTTTTGGTATCCAGACTCTTCTTGTTGGTTTGGATTTTCCAGTTAGCTTTAATTCCCTTGCCAGTTCTAGACGCTCTGCTGGGGACAAGGATTTTGCCCCATCCACTCCTGCCGTCTTTTTTCCCTGGTTGTCCTGAGTCACCCTTCTTACTGACAAAACCCTATTAGACCAAGACCTCATCAGCGTATAAGTGAAGTTTACGAACTTTCTTGACATCTCCACAACGGGAAGCAGCGAAAATGCGTTTTTGCAACTTGAAAACATATCTTTCGGCTTGACGCCAATTAATAGCTTTCCATCCCTCTGTATTTGTTGACAAATCAGAATTAGGCGTGTTCATTACTAATTGCACCTTTTCACTTAAATCACCTTCGCGGTTTACGTCTGCATATCCTGGGCATTACCCCATCCCTTTTTCGGCATTACCTGTTAATTCAGGTTAGGCATTAGCTTCTTAAACCATCCCAGCCTTTCGCAGCGTGTAGCCTGACAGCCTACCTCAACAATTATTTGAAGAGGAGCATACAAAAGGATTACTTCGTTCCTAATACTCATTGATTAAATCCGTTAGGGTTTGTCTCTGGGCCGGGGTTCTAGGTGGTGCGCTATCTCGGTTGTAGAATTCTGATAGTCCTTACCCTTGCCAGATATTCCTGACCCAGAAGTTCAAAGAAGTTCAAATTTCTTTGATTAGCTTATATCCTCTGGTAATTGAATTACGACGGTTGTATCGACAATTCGTTAGCTTGCGCTTCTACCCCACGACTTCATTACTTTTCGTAATGATTCGGTTAGAGGATTTTTGCTTGCGTTGTCGGTATTCAGCTATCCCGATTGTACGCTTTCACCCCCGCTTTACATAAAGTTTGTCAATCTTTATGTAGGGGAAACCAGGTTTAACTCTGGTTCTCTGTGTGCTTTCAATCACGCACCATGATGTCAGGACTTGGTTGATCTTGGATTTTGGTTATAATGTTAGTTTGCACCTTCATTTTTCCCGTTTTCCCCTAGTTTTATTAGCTAGTTGCTCGACTAGGTTTCCTCACCTGCATGAGTAATAAGTTATCATCAGTGGGGGATTAAAGTGCGAACTCCAACCCTATTGGGTTTACCCCACCGTTGCTAGTCATCTCCCCTTTCGGGTTTCGACCAAACGAATCGCACCTACAAATTAACTATTCAAGTTCGCGACTAACCTAAAATGTTCACTCCGTCAGACAGAGTGCGGCTTATGAAGGAAATGCGGAAATCTCCTTCTGGAGACTTGCTTGCTAAATGGGAGGCGTCGTCGCAGTGGCTGTCTCGGTTTGAGGATAGCGATGATTGGTCGATCGCCCTGATGGATGGCGATCGCACTCCTTGCGTTACAATTGGTTTTGTTTTGGAGTGATCGCACGAGCGATCGCACTGGGTGACATTTGATGAAGTAGACGGATATCAGCGTTTGCTGGCAGGATTTAATGAGATTCCCGAACCTTTGCCTAGAGTTGGTGCTCCCAAAAGTTACTCGCGGGGGGCTTGGGTTTTTGAAGCTCAACCGCGCGTTCGACGCCGCAAAACGCTTGTAGAAAGGCGAGGCGGTAGAGGTGAAAAATTTCGACAAAATGCACCTGCACCCCGGCTGGATTTGTTGTTAGCTGTCGGAGAATGTACGCCGCAGCAGTTGATGGAAGCGCTGGTGCTGCCAGGGGGACGCTGGAATAATTTCGACCCGGAACCGATTTTAACTGACTTATATCAGAACAGAGATTTATGGCTGAATTTTATGATGCTGCCGCTGATTGCGGAGGATGAAAATAGCGGTAGGCTGTATAGTAATTTGGGTTTATTGCTTCGAGATTTGGACGATCGCTGGCACGCTGATACGCTTTATATTTGGAGTAGGGATGATGATTGCGTGTATCCGCTGGTTGATTTTGGGAAGACTTGGATGGCGGATGACGTGCAAGTGATGGATCGCGATCGGGCTTCTGTGTTTATTGGTTATGGAGGTTATGAAAATCCGCCGCCGGTTGTGGTTTACTGGTGGGATTAAATCACATTTTTTCCCCCATTACGACTCAAAAATTTAGCTTCTATACAACCGAAAAACTTAACCCCTGCTGATAAAAGGGTTTGGTCTTATTTCTGAGAGTTGACATCTTCATGTTTGTTTACTTCTCTCAATTTACGACCCAAATATTTAGCTCCTCTACGACGGACAAACTTAGCTCCTGCTGATACAATAGTTTGGTCTTGTTCCTGAGAAGTGTTGGGATTTTTGAGTTTTTGTTTGTCTTTTCCAAAACTAGCAATAAATTCAAAAGCTGGTATCAAGCCTAGTAGCAATATTAGCACAACCAAAAATATCGGCATCAGCAATAATCCCAGCAATAGTACAGCACCCTTACCCTTCAGACTAACCAAGATGATGGTGATAATGTTCTCCCACCAAGAACAGCCCCAGCGTCCACAAAATTCTGCCAAAATTAGTTGCATGCTTATGTTTACTCCTTAAACTGTATGTCCCTAACTTTTTTGTTCAAACCGCGCTTTGTGCTTTCCTAAATAAAAGTAGCGATCGCACTTTGGTATCAAAATCAAATCAGAGGGCTCGCACGTTGGTAGAAATAGCGATCGACCTGGTAAATTTAGCTAAGTATCAATCAATTTGGCAAAGAAGGTGGTGGTGGGGGAGACTGAGAGGGTCGGGGAATATAGCTCGGTTTAGGACGACAAGCTTCTATAATTTCGTTCCGAAACTGGTTAACTTTATCATTCTTTGTACAAAACAGAATGAGATTATTACTACTCGTGTAAATGGCAATATAACGCTGTTTTACAACAAAAGCCAACACAATGAAGATAATACCAATGAAAAATAAACCGAGGGTTAAAATTCCGAGTCCGAGCAGCCACCAAGTACAGCCTTCCCCAATTTCAACTGCTTTGACATTTTGAATGGGAATGACAATTTCTTTGATTTCTAAACCAAAAAATGAAGTAAAATTTCCTTGTAAGGTATCCCCAACAATTTTAAGAGTTGCTGTACCGCTGGTGCGGACGGGAACTGCACCGACTAATTGACCGGGAATACCGCTGATTTGTGTAACTGATTTAGACTTCATGTCTTTGATTCTTGTAGGAAAAAGTATTAGATTGGTGGGGATTATTTGTTTTAAATCTTGCTGGCACTTACCTCCTGGATTGAATGCGGTAAGGTGCGCACTGCGCACCCTACATAATTAGGTTTTGCGTCCCAGATTGAATTAGGCAATGGTGTAGAAGTAGGCTCGACCTTCTTTAGTTAAACTTGCTTTACTTAATGCTACAAGTACCACTAATACTTCCTGAGCGTAGAAGTCAAGTTTATGACCATAGGTATAGGGGAGATTCAAGTTGTTAGCGACGGGCTTGAGAACGGTAGAAGCATCTTCAGGTGTAACTTTACGACCCTTTAGTTGGTTGTATAGATACTCCACAACTTTGTCAGGAATATCGTCAGAGTAAGTTTTTTGTTCTTTCCTGGGATTGACTTGTTCTACTCGGTAATAATCCTCTTGGTAGTAGATTCGGCGATGGTTGCGCAGTTCGACTTGTCCGATAAACTTAATCAATGGTTCCTCCTGGTTTAGTTGAGCGATCGCATTTTTATAACTTCGTTTTGTAGCGGTAAGGTGGCATTGTCCACCTACAGATAGAGCTGGTGCGTAAATCCTGTTCGTATTTAGAAAGAGATGGTTTACGAAGCCTAATTCTACCTATCTATTAACTGCCCAAATCTTCGTCAAGTTTGCGTTTCATGTCCCCAGAGATAGGTAAATTACGAATTTCTCCGCACAGACGCGATTTTGATTCTCCGTTTTTAAGGCGCTGTCTGTAAATCCCAATTAGCACTGATTCAAGACCATACTTAGACAACATTTCTGTAGCTAAACCGATGATTCCAAGCAGTGCGATTCCGCCTAACATACCTGCCGGGCCACCTAACGCTGCTAAAGCTGCTGTAATTGCAGCCCCACCTGCTAAACCTGTAGTTGCCATCACAATTACCAGCATAATTGCGGGTAATCCCAGTGCCGCAGCTTTTCTAACAAATTCATCCATTTTGCGATACCTCACTCTTTCAATTAAAATGTCCATTCGTAATCTGGATCGTCAAGGGCGGCTTTGACGGATGTTAAATTAGCAAGGTCTTTGAAGAAACTAGACTTAGCTATTTCGGTAATTGAAGTCATGGCTAAAGCTAACTGGTTATTATCACCGATCGCTATTGCCTCATCTACCTTTTCAAAGAGAAATTTGAAATTATTAGCACGTTCATCAAACGAGCGTTCAAGATACTCGATAAAAGCATCGCGTTTTGCTTGAATGTCGGCAATCGTTGCTTTTTCCCAAGCTTCGATGCCGCGCCGTTTAGTCTGCTCTTGCTCTGCAACTATTTTGTATTCGGTGTAAGCTTCAACAACATCGCGGAAGCACTCAGCCGCAGAGCCAGGATTAAAAATTTCTACAGGAACTTTTTTAGCTTCCATTTCTATTTCCCTGGTTAAGTAGTAAGGTGGGAAATGCCCACCCTGCAAATAGATTTTCTGCGTAAGTCTTGAGACTACTTCGATCGCGATTTCTATTTCCCTGGTAAAATCCGATATTTCTCCAAAACTTTCACAGTACCGAGGTTAAGCTTACCGTCACTGTTTAAAACAGGGGTTTTCAACATTTCTACAAGTCCCTTCATCAGAAGGCCTACCTGTTGGAACTTCTGGGCATCCCTCTTAGCATCAAAAGGCTGAGATTCCAGTTGACTCAAAGCTTCAACAGCACGAGTGTTCATGGATTTAAACACTCCTCTCAACTCAGTTATCCGCTGTCTTACCTGTTTGGCAAAGTCCTTAGCAAGTTTCATGTCTGCGATCGCCTTGTTGACTTTAGCTTCATGCTCTCGCGCTTTTGTCATCGCTTTCTCGCCTTCACTAGCAGCAAAAAAGCCACCGATCGCCAAAGCTGGTAAAACAGTTATACCGCCTAGCACAGCAGCACCCAGAGCCATACCGCCGCCACCAGCCGCGATCGCTCCACCGCCAAACCATGCTAAAGTTGCATTCCAAGCAGCCGCTCCGCTGAGAGTTGAGATAGCGGTTCCCGTGCTTGCTGCTCCTATTGAAGTCGCAACACCAATAGCGCCGCCGTAACCTGCTGCTGCGGCTCCTGCCGATTTAACACCTGCCATGAAATACTCTTCTGCTCCTACCGCAGCAGCTTTGTACTCCTTAATCTGCTGAACTGAAAAATCCATCCCTTCTAAAAGCCGCTTTTCACTTTCTGAAGCCTTCCGACCCGTGTTTTCAAGGAAGGTAACAAAGCGCTTAATTGTGTTTCTTATGACATTCAGTTGGAGTTGACCGTACTCTTCTGCTACTCTGTTTGTGGTTGTTTCTTCTATTTTCAAATCTTCAACTGCCAACTCGAATCGCTTTTGAGCTTCCTTGGCAAGTTCATTAGCTTTTTGACCTGGATAGAATGAAACCATAAAGTACCTCCGATTTATGGACTTTGACTAAAACGATTCCTAGATGAGAGTGAGAAGCGATCGCAGGTTTAAACTTCCAACTATTAACCAAGGGAAAGTCAAAAAATTATGCAGACACTCACGGGAAAGTTTGCCATCTGCCAGAGTATCTGGCCCTCAACCGCCCCGATCGCTTACTCACTTAACTGAGATTTAGCCTAACTGGTTTTTCTGCCAACGTCAAGTATATGAGCAATAATATCTCATTCAAAAGAGATAAGCGCCGGCAGGGATAGGTCGCTTACCCACTTCAGCCTTGTTATACAGCGAAGCCCTACACCCTCAAACGCTCGATAATTCACGGCTTAGCCCCACAAATACGCTATATTTGATGCCAGCCCAGCAGCGGGCTAGCAGCTCGGTCATTGACGAGAGTCTAGCTATTCTGCTATCCCTGTCGTAAGATAGATCGCCGGTGTTATCTCAGTAAAATGAGATAGCGCGGATACAATGAGAGAGCAAGGCCCAGAGGTTGCGGACACCAAGGGCGATCGCAGTCCTGGGCGCATCAGACCTTCATAACCGGGTTTTTTACGCTTATCTGTCGGCTTCGAGCGGAGGATTTTCGTAAAAAAACAAAGGTGATGACTACCAAGGGCGATCGCTCACCGCCTCCCCTACCAGCAAAACCTTATATAAAACCACTTTTTGTAGTAGATTAATACAATGATTCCCCAAAACTTTTTAAGAAATTTAGCCGCGAATTTTGGTATTTCCGACAACGAATTTGAGGCACTCTCCAGGGCGATTCAAGGCGAATCGATGGACGCGATCGCACAAGAACTCGGTGTCAGCAAAGAAGCGCTTCAGAAAAGACTCGGTGAGGTTTACAAAAAATTTCAAATTGTGGGCCGAGGGCCGGGAAAGCTGGCTCGATTGCAGCAAATCCTCATTTCACAATATCAACAGCAGATTGCTAATTTTAGTAATGCTACAGCCAGCGATGGGATTTCTGTTAAAAATGACAAGCAACAGTCTGCTGCTAGTGCTGGCGCTACCGCACCTATCGGCGAAGTTATTTCTCCAGAAATAGCGGCGAAAACACACCCCCGGATCGATTGGGGCGAAGCGCCGGATGTCCCTATTTTCTACGATCGCAGTGCTGAACTTGCCACTTTGAAGCAATGGATAATTAACGATGGTTGTCGATTAGTTGCACTACTGGGAATGGGAGGAATTGGCAAAACTGCATTGGCCCTCACCGCAGTACAACAAATTCAGGGCGAGTTCGATTGTTGCATTTGGCGATCGCTCAAAGAACGCCCGCCCCTGCCAAATATCTTGGCCGATTTAATTCAATTTTTGTCGGCGCGGCCGGTAACTGACTTACCAGAAAATACGGAAAAGCGAATTTCTTTATTGCTCAAATACCTAAGTTCCTCGCGGTGTTTGTTAGTCTTCGACGAACTCGATCGCGTTCTCGAAACGAGCGCTCGCTACCAACAAGGATACGATAATTATGCCGATTTATTCCAGCGAATATTAACATCGCGCCATCAAAGTTGCTTGTTACTTACCAGTTGGCATCTTCCCCAAAAAATTAGGGATCTCGCCCCCGAAAACTCACAACTTAAAGTATTAGAACTCAATGGCTTAGACGAGCAAAGCGCCCAAAAAATTATTTATTCAGCCCAAAGGTTTTCTAGCAGTCCCGAGATCGGTCTTTTTTCCGAACTGATCCAACTCTCTGGTGGCAATCCCTTACTTTTAAAGATTGTCACCGCTAACTTTGCTGACTTGTTTTCAGGGAATCTCACCCAATTTATCCAGCAGACTACCTTAGTTGTGCAGCAGATTATGCGAAATTTTTTGCAAAAAACCAGCGCGGATTTATCAGAGACAGAAATTTACCTTCTCTGTTGCTTGGCATTGAAAAATCAACCAGTCAGCACCAATGATTTGGAATCTAATCTCGCCGTTGCTGGAGAAATATCTGACTTGCAACCGATTTTAGCATCGCTCATCAAACAAGCATTGTTAGTAGAAATTGAAGATTGTTTTACCCTGAATCCAGAAGTCAAAAAATACATCACTCATCAATTGATTGCCAAATATCTCAATCAACTGGGTCAGAAAAAGTATTTATTGGGAGAGTTTCAAACTGCCAAAGCTTACTTAATCCAAGCCATCAGATTTAATCCCGATATAGCCGCAGCTCGCTATAACTTAGGAGCTACTTACGAACAGTTGCAAGATTTGTCTGCGGCCCGAATTCACTATCAAATTGCTGCGGGATTTAACAACCGAGGGGCTTATGCAGCGATCGGTAACTTAGCTCGTTTGGAAATTATCTCGGGAAATGTGGAAACAGCAATTAATCTGATATTGCCGATTTTGGAGAAAGTCAAAGACGATCTGGTTCTAGCGGCTTTGCACAAAAATCTGGGATGGGCTTACTTCCTGCAAAATCGCTATGAGGAAGCGCAGTTACAGCTTGTGAAATCGATCGAGCTAAATAATCTTCACCCGCCAACTTATTATATTTTGGCACAAGTGAAAGAGGCTCTAGGAAAAATCCAAGAGGCATTAGTTGATTACGAGAATTTTTTGAAGTGCGATCGCAGCGATCGCAAACCTCAAGGAACGCATTGGAGACTGCCAGAATTAGATGTTTGGAAAATCACAGCACGCCAGCGCTTGAATTATCCCCATCATTAGCAGTAAAATCTCGATTGAGGACTTACGCATCAAGACCAAAGAAACCGGGTTTTTCACGGGGATTAAAGGCTATACCCTACTCTTTTCGTAAAAAAACCCGGTTTCTACCTATTCCCTAAGATTTAGAAATAACTAGCGAAGGTTGGGGGGAACAATGGGATCGTCATCTTCATCTTCACTTTTTTTGCTTTGAGGCTGAAAAATCTCTCCTAGCGGGGGATGGGATAGGACTCGATAATATGCTGTCATTGCTCGTTTCTCCGTTAAGGTGAATCAAAAATTTTTGGAGAAGCGAGTTGGCCAACTGCGCTTTTTAATTAACCAGGGCGCAGTCGAAAAATTATGCAGGTTTTTGGAAAAAAAATGAAAAATCTCTGGAATCCGATTTCTGTGGGGGCGCAGGCGTGCGTGCCCGCGAGGCTCTGCGCGGGATTTATCGCGGTATGGTGCGTCGCTACTATATAGTGGTCATTGGCCGGGATTATCGCAGCGACGCACCCTACTTTAACTGTGAAGGAATAATTCCTGTCCTTATAGGACGGGGAGAGTGTTACCGCAAGCCGGAACAGGTGAAAGCGGCCCAGTATACGGGGTGAGAGAAGGGATGAGATTTTTCGATCGCATCTTTGAATTGATTCTTCGTTCTCCGGAGGCGTTCTGCTACTTTTTTGTGCTGCTTGTATTCGTCGTACCAGTTGATATAAGCTTCACTTCCTTTGACTTCGCGATCGCGACTTTCTTTAGCTGCTTTACTTGCTTTTTCGGCGGCTCTAAATTTACTCTCAAGTAATGGTATTAGCTGCTGCTGGTATTCAGCGAGGGCTTGACCGCTGAGCGATCGCAATTTTTCTTGCGCTTGTTGTAGAGAGACAATGCGATTTTTTCCTTGCTGTCGGTATTGGTGGTAAAAAATAGAAAATAGTGCGGTTGCTAAATCGTCAACAGCCCAAAGGGTAGCGATAACACTTCTCGCACCAGCACATAAGAATCCAGTAGAGAGAGTCAGAACATCATCTGTTATTTGAGTTAACCCAAGATTTGTTTCACAACAAGAAAGGAAAACATCCTCTAAATTGGGCAACCTCCAAGCTGGAGTCAAAAGTTGCCCCAGGGTAATCGATCCATCACCTAACAATAGCTTTGATTCTAAAGGATTATCAAAGCGAGATTGGGCATGATGACTGGAATGAAGACCGGAAATTTGCTCTACCAAGCGCCGATAATTGCTAACAGTTGCTTGACGGCTACCGCGCAGCCGTCGTTCTTCAGGAATGCGATACATTTGAGCGAGTTGAGAACATTCAAAACTCACGCAAGGTAGGTCTTCTGTCGCATCTTCTACCGTTCCATATCTCAGTTGGGTTGTCGTTTGAGGGCGTTTTTGGCAAAATTCCAAAATTTGGCAACTTGGGGCATAGCGTATGAGAAATCTGTCTCCTAGATATCGATCGTCCCCAACAGGTAGGGCGCTAAAGGGAATTGAATGCAGGTAAAGATAAGGGATGACAATCAGTTCTTCAATGCCGCTCAGGCGATTTTCAATGAGCGTTTCTATGTCAAGTCTATTTGCTAATTCCCAGAGGGTTGCTTGCAGAGATTTTTCCCATTCTACTTTGTTTTGGAGATAAGGAATTAACCAGTTATTTAGAACAAAGTTTGGCAAAGTTACTTCTTGCTTTAAACAAGTATGACAAGTAATTTGATGTTTTGTGATGACAAAAATATGAGTATTTTCCGGCGTTGTGTAGAAACTCAGGATAGCTGTTGTTTGATAATCGATTAATTTTTGAATGCTAGCTAAGTTAGGTCTTGCTACTTTAATTTCTCCAGCCAGCACCGGATCTAACCGCCTGAGTAGTTCCCAAACTTCTTGTTTTTGAGCTTCCAACTCGGCGATAGATTCATTAATAGCAGCCAAAGCAGCACGGGAACGAGTGCTAATTTTCGTCGCGAATTCTTGCTGGCTTTTAGATAACTGAGGATAGCGGTAGGCATCTATTTGTTGTTGCAAATTGTCATACTGCTGCAAATATGTTTGAATTTCTGGTGAAATTGATTCTGTTGAGTAAATGTCATTGCTTGCCATTAAATCTACGAGGCGTTGGGAGCGCGATCGCTCTACACATTCAATGGCTTTATCTAACTGTCGATCGTTGACGCAAGCCTGTATTGTATTAGCGTAAACATGAAAGGCAGATTCTAAAATTTCCTGCCGCCGCTGTTCGCTAACAATCCAAGAACGGCTAGTTTCTACTGCTTCAATAGCTCGGCTGTAACCTTCAATCCCTTTCGCCCACTGTTGAGTTTTAAAAGCACTATCTCCGAGGTTTCTTCCTACTCGCAAACAATCGCGGGGAAAGGCTGTGGGGGTGTAAATTTCTAAAGCTAATTTAAAACGATCGATCGCTTTTTCTGTTTCTCCTAATTTTTCATAAGCCATTCCTACATCGTTCATCACCAGAGCCCAATCTTCGGGTAATGCTTCGCGAGTATTTACTTGTAAAGCTTTTTGATAGCAATGAATGGCTATTTTCAAGTTTTCTTCCCGCACTCCCTGCACTCGTTGTGCATAAGCATTTCCCAAATTTATTTGTGCGTTAGCCCAGTAATAGGGGTCTAATTCTTGACTGTAGACTTGCAAAGTTGCTTCACAATAGCGAATGGCTTGCTCTAGGTTATCGGCTCGATCGCCCGCATTTCTGTCCCGATAAGCATTGCTCAAATTTTGTTGGATTTTCGCCCAATTTAAAGGATGTGTTTCGCGGGTGTAGACTAATAATGCCTCTTGATAGCATTGGATTCCCAGATCGATATTTGTAGCTCGATAGCCCTGAATTCCGGTACAATAAGCATTGCCTAAATTCATTTGCGTATCTGCCCAAGACTGAGGCGTTACCTCGCGAGAATCAACTTGCAATGCACTTTGGTAGCAAGTAATTGCTCGATCGATATTGTCGGCTCGATCGCCCCGAATTCTGTCAAGATAAGTATTTCCCAGATTATTTTGAGTTTGCGCCCACAGTTGAGGCAATGCTTGATGAGTCCGAACTTGTAAAACAGCTTGGTAGTGCTGGAGGGACTTTTCCAAATTGTCTCCGCGATCGCCTAGAATGCGATTTCGGTAAGCATTACCTAAATTATCTTCAGTTTGGGCCCTGTCGATCGGCAATTCTGAAAGAGTCCTGATTTCTAAAGCTGCGTTGTAGCACTCAATTGCACGCTCCAAATTGTCAGCTTTCTCTCCCTTAATTCGTTGACTGTAAGCAACGCCTAAATTGTTTTGAATACCAGCCCATAGCTGCGGAGATTCCTGTTTGGTTAAAACTTGTAAAGCTGCTTCATAGCAAGTAATAGCTAACTCTATGTTGTGAGCCTGTTTACCCTGAATTCTCCGAAAGTAAGCAGCCCCTAAATTCACTTGAGTATTTGCCCACTTATAGGGGAAAGCTTCGCGGGTATTTACTTGTAAAGTAGATTCTAAGATAGCAATCGATCGTTCTATATTGTCTGCGAATTCTCCCTGACTTCGCTCTTGATAGGCGATCGCTAAATTACCAGAGACTCTCGCCCACTTTTCGGGAAATGCCTCGTAAGTAAAGATTTGCAGTGCTGTTTGATAGCATTGAATTGCTTGCTCTATGTTGTCAGAGACATTGCCATAAATTCGCTCTTTATAAGCAAGACCCAAATTATTTTGTATATCGGCACACTCTACAGGGAATGCCTCTGGAGAAAAAACAAGCAGGGCAGCTTTATAATACTCGATACACTGCTCAATATTGTCGGCGCGAGATCCTTCGATCCGATTTGAATAAGCATTTCCCAAATTCATTTGGGTTCCAGCCCAATCTGCGGGTAAATTAATCCGAGTGCGGACTTGTAAGGTATTTTGATAAGATTGAATAGCACGCTCGATGTTAAACGCGCGAGCTCCCCGAATTCTGGCTGTGTAAGCAACAGCTAAATTACTCTGAGCAGCAGCCCAGGCGATCTGATTTTCATGATGGCTTAAAATTGGTAATGCTGCTTCGTAACCGGCGATCGCAATTTCTAAATTATTCGCCTTGGAACCTTGAGGGAACTTCTGAATTGCCTCGGCTACTAGAGTAAGAATTGCTGCTAATGTTAAACACTGTTGAAATTCATATTCTTTATAAAATTCGTTTACTTTAAGTCGCAAATAGAGAGCAAATTCTTCATGTAATAACTCTAGATTTTCTAGCAATAAGGGGTAAAATAGCTGCTCGTTGCCTTCACTTTGTGCCGCTACCAGCAGCAACTTCATTAGAAAATCGAAATAAGCTTGTTGTCGATTTTCATCAAGTTCGTTAGGGTTCATCGCCGATGGCCTCTATTTCAAATTGCCTGCTTTCTAGGAATTTTCCTTTATATCGAATCCGGTGGATTGCTTATAATATCTCGCTCGGGGCGGGTTTATGAGATTTTTTATTTGTATTGGAGATTTTGGCGAACCCGCCCCTACAGGAATTATATCTACTTAACAGGACATGGTATTAGCTCCAAATCTCTGTTAATTTTTCTAGCAATTCTTCAGCTAATTCTAGTAACTCGATTTCCCGATCGCCCCCTCCAACATCTTCCCCCAATTCCCGATCGCTCCCTGCATAAACTCCCTCACCAGTAAAAACATCTTTAACAGCATAGGCTCTTTCATCTTCCGGTTCGTTGCAATAAATCCGATCGAGTTGGGCAATAATCTCGGCTATTGGTCGAGTGTTGAGTACATCTCTGACTTGCACTGCTACTGGATCGTCACCGAGCAAAAAACTATTAGCTAACTCCAGTCGCTCTAAATAATCTACGAAATCATCAAGGGTTTGAAGATGGGCGATTTGTATTTCTAAAGACTCTATTGATGGTACAAATCCTAACAGTTTTGCCGAGTTTAATTGTTCTTCAAACTGAACGGCTACATAGCCAATGCGATCTTCTGTCGCTTCTGGGGGAATGGCGATCGCACTTTCCCCTTTCCACAGGGGGCGACACTCCAACTTGCCGATTCCTGGGAGTAGCAAATCGGCGACATCCCATCGAGCGCAAACTACAGGCTGCCAGCTATCCCCTTGCTCTAGCTGGGGCTCGTAGGCTTGCCATTTCAAGTAACTGGAAACGGCACAAACAGCTAATGTATTGAGGTAAACTCGCTTAGCCGCTTCCCGCTTAGTTGATGCGGGAGCGAGTTGCAGCGTTTGTGTTGCTAATTGCTTCGCCAGACGGTGAGCTTCGGTACCGAGGGGAACTGTCAATTGGGGGGCTTCTGTGCTGTTCATTTTTCAAACCTCTTTTTGGTATCCTAACTCTCGTGCGATCGCCTGGAGTAAAGGGCGACAGTTCCTTTCCCAATGAGATTTTAGAGTTTGATAGTTGATGTTATGTTCTCTGGCGATCGCGCTAAATTTATCTGGCGGGTTTTTTAGCAAAACTCTCGAACTGAGGAACTGACAGTTACAATTGGGATAGGTTTGAGGATGGGAATTCCGCAGTTTTTCATCGGGATCTCGCTCGACGTACTGTTCTAATTGCAGACCGACTTGCTGTTGTTGTTCTCGTTCTATTTGTTCGATATAATTGTCAATTCCGCTGCGGGTGGGAATCTCAAAATTTGTTGTTGGTAGAAGTTCCAGCAGGAAAGTTTCTGTTTCACCGTCTCCGATGGGTGCGTCCAAGCTGCGATCGCTCTTTTTTTGCGAGTATAAATCTTTAATTCGCCAGGAGAGGTAACTGTTGACCCATTGTTGCAAGCGCTTTTGAATCAAGGGTCGATCGCGATCGAAGTCTTGACATAGTTGTCGGTTTATCCATTCAAAGGTACGATTCAAAGCGTCTAAGTAGTCTGGGTGGGACGATTTACCTAATCCCGGTAGTTGTTGAATTTCAACGAGCAGCAGATTCATCGCTTTTCGCCTTTTCGGGCTTTTCAAGGGGTGCCGGCACACCTCTGCAATCAGTCGGTACAGTTGTTCATCCATAGAGACGGAAACTCAAAACAGATAAATTATATTTTTGCATAAAAATTTCTATTTTTACCAAGTATATCGATCGACTTTTTTCATGTTTTTGTTAATTGGTAGGACACTCCACCGTGCCTATTGGTGTCTACTTAAGCCGAAAGACCGCCAGGGACTGAAGTCCCTGGCTAATAGCGAAAGTCCTCGCTCAGAGGACTGATGAGTTGTTACCCATTTCTTCAGTCCTCTGAGCGAGGACTTTAGCTTTGAGGCAGGGGTTGAAACCCCTGCCGGACTGAAGTCACTGATGAGTTGTTACCCATTTCTTTAGTCCTCTTGAGAGGACTTTAGCTATGAGACAGGGGTTTTAACCCCTGTCGGACTGAGGGTTTGACGTGGAAAGTTGGCACCTATGAACTCTTGGCACTACCCCTACAAAATCGCGGTTTTTGGTGAGAATGAAACCGCCCTGCCTCCTACGGGGTGTTCGCTAATTCTAATTCCTTTTCCGATTCATCTCGGACTCTGAAATAGTAATATAAATTAGCAACAGCCAAATCAGAAGCTTTTTCCAAGTTCGACGATACTAAACTTTTATGACCTGCTACTTCCCCTTGCTCAATGATATAATTTTCATAATCTTGACGCTGCTGCCGATCGAGCATCCATCCCAGTTGAGTGCGAAGCGCATAAAAATGAGACTTCGGCCGCAAATTTTCATAAAATAACTGTTCGTCGGGTATCGCTAAAGCTGTTGTAACTGAATTTTTATCCCCAATAACAGCTAAGTTGGATTTACTAAAATTAGCACTCTGTAACTGCTTTAACTCACTTTGCGGCAAAGCTTTCATCCATTCAATCTGATGAAGCCAAATGTCTAATGCGGCTAAATCGTGATTGTGAATTCGCGTAATTTCAGGAAAAAGAAAGTCAAGCTCTTCGTCTGAGTCACAACAGTGTATAATACCGAGGTTATCTTGACGGATTTGTTGTTGAAGTTGAGAAAGCCGATCGCCCGCAGCACCAAATTCATTTTGCACCTGATAAGTCGCAATAATACTTTCTTCGATCGTCCAACTGCACTCTAACCGGCGCAACTGGCCCGCCGCACAAGTTTCTGCCAACAAATGCGGGTTTCTGTATGTTGCTAAAGCCTCAAACAACATCCCGCGCGCTGCATCAATTTCAGCGTTGCGGCGGTTGATATCTTGCAGTTGCAAAGCCGATCGCCTACCAACTACCACGTGATCTAATTATTGCATCTTCTGTTAAAAGCAAATCTCACCTTTATCAAACTTTGCTTGAAGTTTTTTCTTTACTGCTGGAGTAAGGTTTAGATAAGATGCCAGATCGTCAAGAGTACGATAAATTTTTATCTTTCTATCGTTGATAAATTTATCAATAGTTGTCTGCTTGATACGGGTTCCCTGAAAAGCCTTCGTTAGTTGGGATTTATTGGCTCCATTGAGATTAATCGGTAATGTCGTTGGTGTAGGTGATGGCGTTGATGTAGGTGTTGGTGTTGGTGTGCTAATCACCTTATCAGATTTGATAAATTGAATGCGTTTAAGTTCCAACTTTCTTTGCAGGAGAGGTGGACAGGAAGGAGCAATCATAAAAGATATATCTCCCGGTGTGCTATCAGTCCCATGAGGTTTAAAATCGGCATCTTTTAACCATTGATTAAACGTTTCTAAATGGTTGCTCAACAGTTCATAGTTTTTAGCTTCGCCAAAGGCTCTAGCAACACAAGTGCCGTTGTGCAGTAATTCTACATAACAGTCAAAGGCGTGACCTTTAATCACTGTTGTAGTTGAAACTGCCGATAGAGTGTACGATTTCTGGCTCAGGTAACTTGCCCACTGTTGTCTACAGTAGGATTCTACTAACTGGCGTGAATTGCCTTCAAATACCTGCTCTGGAGCTTCTTGAAAATATTTTTCATGTATTTCTAAGACAGCCCCAGCATAGTCTCGACAAAACTCCCTCAAAGTATTAGCAGGATTCAATCGTATATGTTGGATTTCTTGCCATGCTTGAGCAAAATTCTGATATCCCTTATAAGCCCCTTTAATACGCTCATCAATTTTCTTTCTAATCAGTTCAAATTCATTGGTATAACCCTTATTTAGATTTATCACTGAGTCACCTAAAAGGCTTTCCATGACTGAATCTTCCGAAATAAAACTTTCTACGTTATTTGATGTACCTACTAAGTAAATTAACAGGCGAATTTTTGAGCCAAATTTGTCTTTTGCCCTTCTAATCAATTGTTTAAAAAGCAGTCTTGTTTCTTGAATTTGATTAGGAAATGGTGCTAAAGCATCTAACTCATCTGTGAGATAAACAAAACTAAAGTTAGGATCTACGGCTGATACTTCGGATACTATATAAAAGAAAAATTCTTCAAGACTATCTACGCTCTCGGCAATATAGGTTTTAAATTTGTTGCGAAATGGTATTATTTTTTTTGCACCCTTAAGTTGATTGACTTGAGTATCATCTAAATAATCCCTCAAAACTTGTTCAGCTACATTTTTCACCAACTCAGATAGATTGGAATTATGTAACAACTCATAAAATGTATGAGCTAGGATATGGGAGTACAATTTTTCCTTGAAACCATTTTCCATAGGTAAATCAGAGAGTTGGAACTCAACGACTACAGAGTGATTCTGATACGTTGGTTTAGTTTTAGTTAATTCATGCAAGTAAGTTAACAGGGAGGTTTTACCACTACCAACTAGGGCCGCCACGAATCTAAATGTAAAGTACCCGTCATCAAATGTATGACTGAGATCGTCTTCAAGAAGCTGAGTTAGGTTAGATATTTGTCGCCCCGACAAACTTTTGGCTGTAGAGCCTTCACCCTCTGACCCTGGAAGTCTAACAATGCGCTCTATTCTAATATCATCAACAAATCCAATGCCTGACTTTACTTGCTGAAGGAAGTCTCTTATGTACCTTTTTTTTCCTGCATCTTCTGGCATAGCTTACTCTACCCACTGAATAAGTTCATCTTCTTTTTCGATAACTGCAAAAACTTTGCCAGTTGATTTAAGCAAAGCAAAGTTTTTGTCCAAATTTGAGGGAGATAAATCGTTCTGTTCCAAAAATTTATGAGAAATTTCTCGGCTGCGAATAGCAACTACTCCCCTTAATTCTTGACGCTTTCTTTCTTCAAAATAAAGAGCCTTAAACTTTTCTACAAATGTCTCAAAGTCCATCTCTTTACCGTCGGAAGTCTGAGAATCCGCAACTCCGATTTGACAGTAACGCCAAAGAGTATTTATAAGTTTCGCTCCTTTTGCTGAATCAAACTCATACTTAGTGGTTTGCAGATTAGCAGCTAGAACTTTCTTACCTTGTTCTGTCACGAAAAGCTGACCCTTTTTAGGAGATTCGAGCAATTGCTTCTGACACAAAGCATCACAGATAGCATTAGCATCCTTCTGGTATTGTTTAGATAAATGCTGTTTCACATCGCCTTTAGTCGCCTTACTCTGTTTTGAGTAGGCTACTGCGTACAGCAAGTAAAGCAGTTGTTCGGTAGAAAGCTCGATCATAAGTTCCTCTTGTTTACTGGTACTAGGCTGAACGTGGGTGCTACTTTAGAGAATACCATACCTCATACTCCTCAAGTAGTCATACTTATTACTTGATGGTTGCGGACTTGACAAGTAATAGCGGATAATCATCGGCAAAGGTTGATTCTGTAAGCTACTGTTAAATTTCACCTGAAGCGATCGCCCTGATCCGGTGTTAAAGATTGCGATTCGTCAGACAAAGCTTTTTTGGGGATTCGGGCGCACTTCTATCATCAGCGAATCAGTACCAGAGGCGATCGCACTTAATCAATCAATTCCGCTTCTTCAAAAATCTGCCGAGTCGTTAACTCCAAACCAGGCAGCAGATCGTCCACAATCGGTGTATTATCCATATAAACTTGACTCGAACCATCGGGGAAAAAGCTTCTTATTAAAATAGCTTCTGGATCGATTACCCAAACTCGCGGAATACCCGCCGCCAAATAATCTTTCGCCTTCTCTTCAAATTCCTTCATCGTTTGATCGGGAGAGATAATCTCAATCACCAGTTCAGGAATTGCGGGACAAGCTTCATTTCGCCGCCAACTTTTCGGCAGACGTTCATAAGAAATGTACGTTAAATCGGGAACAGGTGCCCAATCTTTATCCTGACGTTTTAACAAAATTGCCCATTCTGGAAGCACTCGCCCGCGTCCTTTACACCATACACGAATCAGGCGACACAAAGCTCCCTGTAAACTGGAATGAAAAAATTTTGGAGACACTTTAGGAACTGCTTGACCATCTACAAACTCATAATATACATCTGGGTCGGGCAAAGCTAGAAATTCTGCTAAAGTGAGTTTGGTTCCGATGCCTACCATGACTCCTAGCCCTCTCGCTAATTAATTGATATGTCTATTATACAAAATTTCCCAACATTCCTAGAACTACGATCGCCCCTCGGACTCTATTCCAAAAACAGAATAAAAATATCCCCGACTTCTTTAAGAAGTCGGGGATTTAACCGCGATCGCATTTTAGCTTAGGCGTTTCGCCTGTTTCTACGCCAAAACAGGCACTGGTTGCGGCCAACGATTCATGACTTTACCAATCACCGCCAATTCTTCCATCAACTTGTCGAACTGATCCGGTGTTAAAGATTGCGGCCCGTCAGACAAAGCTTTTTTGGGATTCGGGTGCACTTCTATCATCAGCGAATCTGTACCCGAGGCGATCGAAGCAAACGCCATTGAAGGTACAAACTGCGCCCAACCGGTGCCGTGACTGGGGTCAACCATAACTGGTAAGTGAGTCAGGGTTCGCAGCACTGGAACCGCCGACAAATCTAGCGTATTCCGCGTATACTGCCTGTCATAGCCGCGAATTCCGCGCTCGCACAAAATCACGTTGGGATTGCCCGCAGCCATGATATACTCGGCAGCCATCAACCATTCTTCAATCGTGGCGGAAATGCCGCGCTTCAGCAAAATTGGTTTGTCTTGAGCTCCGACTTTCTTCAAAAGTGAGAAATTCTGCATATTTCTCGCCCCGACTTGGATTACGTCCGCTACTTCTACGATCGCACTTAAGTCCGCCGCATCCATAACTTCGGTAATAATTCCCAAACCGCTAGCTTCCCGCGCCGCCGCCAGCAGTCCCAAAGCACTCTCGCCGTGTCCTTGGAAAGCGTAGGGAGAGGTTCTCGGTTTGTAGGCTCCACCGCGCAAAAATTGAGCGCCAGCAGCTTTGACGCGCATTGCCGTTTCAACAATCATTTCTTCGTTTTCGACCGAGCAAGGGCCTGCTACAACCGCGATCGGGTGATTTAAGCCGATCGTCACAGTTCCTAAAGGAGTAGCAACTTCTACGGCGCTGGGTTCTCCTTGGCGGTATTCCAGAGAAGCGCGTTTGTAGGGTTTTTCCACCCGCAGCACTTCCTCAATCCAGGTGCTCATTTCGCGCAGTTGCATCGGTTCGAGCTCAACGGTGTCGCCGACTAAACCCATGACGGTTTTGTAACGCCCGACGATTTTTTCTGGTGTCAAACCCCAGCTAGTGCGGAGCTCTTCGTCTAGGCGATCGATCTCGGCTGCTGGAGTGCCGACTTTCATGACAATAATCATATTTTTTTCCCTTGGTCTGTTGCGCTAAGACACGAATTATGACACGGATTTAGTGATAAAAATAGATGCCGTGCGATCGAGCTTCTATTTATAGTCTTGGACGCAAGCGTGGTTAGAAACCAGGTTTGATGGACGAAAATTCTGCGTTGTAGCCACGAGATTAAGTAAAAAACCCGGTTTCTTTGGTCTTGATGCGTCCAGCAATTAACTATTGACTGATGACTTATGACTGATGACTAATGACTGATGACTTTTAACTTTTTGGTTTGGCGGCGCGCCACGCTTCCCGCATCCGTCCAAAATTGATAGTGAATTCTTCCCACCCCAGAGTGCTTCCTGAAGTTTCTTCATCCCAGGAAGCGGAGAGGACTCCGTAGCTTAATCCCAGTACGCCTAGACCAAAACAGCCCATGCTTACGAGCAATACTGCTGTGTTGGGCAAGTCAAACAAGCCTTTGCTGACTATCAAATAACTCACAAAAAATGTGGAAATTCCCAGGATTGTCGGTACGCCGCAGAATACCGCTATGCGGGATATCATGCGTTTGCTGACTACTTCTGGGATGGATTGCGCCTGCGGCCCTGTAGTTTTTTTGGCTTTGGGCTGCTTGTCTGGTTTGGGGTCTTCTGTGACTGTGTTTGCTTCCGGTTCTGGGGGCTTTTTAGGCGTTTTTTTGCGATTTGAGGCCGGTTCAAAGGGTAGGCGCTGGCTGGGTGGTTCGGAGGACATATTTTATCTTTAACCTGAAATCTCGAACATTTATTCAATAAATCTTGGCGAGGGTTTACGCAACTCTGACGGTTAATCAACGGTATGACACGGATCGGTGTATCAGTGCGTAAATCCTGCTGGCGTTTGTCCAAGATTCTTGAATATTGTTGCAAATTTTGGCTTTGGTGTTTAGCCGCGAATGCCTAGACGGGCAATCAATGCTTTGTAGCGATCGACATTTTCCTTTTGCAGGTATGCCAGCAGGCGCTTGCGGCGGCTGATCATCATCATCAAACCGCGCCGGGAGGCGAAGTCTTTTTGGTTGATTTTCAGGTGGGCGCTGAGTTTGCTGATGCGATCGCTCAGCATGGCGATTTGCACATCTGCTGAGCCTGTATCGGTTTCATGGGTTTGAAAATCGCCCATGATTTCTTGTTTGCGCTGTTGTGTAAGAGCCATGAATTGATTTTAGTTTTTTTTGTACGATTGTCACAATCTGCAATTGTACCACAGCCAATGAACAAGGGTGCAGGGTGCGAGATGAAATTTTTGCTGCAAGAGTTCGCATGGCGAGTTTTAATCCCCTTGCGGGGAAAAGTGAATGGCGACAATTATTAAAGCTGATTAATTGCCCTAAAGATATTACTGAGAGTTTTAATCCCCTTGCGGGGAAAAGTGAATGGCGACTTTGAAACCAGCGCTCGCCAACAGTACCACATTCTTTAGCGCCAGCAACGGCGCGCACTCTCTCAGTCTGGCCCGGGCAAACAACCCCGAGAGTTGCGATGACCCCTATAATAATGTCGAAAGATATTTCTATAATGGTTGGTGAATAAAGGCCCAGTACCCTGCATAAATGCTTTTTACGGCACCCACCAAACGTAATAAATTCTGGCCTCTGTGGTGGGTGGCCGCTGGCGCGATCGACACAGCAAACGCACAATAAGAAAAACCCCGGAACAAAATGGCAAAGCCACCCGGTCTAAAGACCTTCCCCAAGTTACTGTCTCAAAAAGAGGTAGACCTCATTGTGGCAAATGACGAGTACACCAAGAACCCAGGCGATGTACTCTTTCGCTACTACGGAGACTTCGGATACAACACCCCCGAGCCAACCACACCCCCAAAGACCGACGCGCCCATCCGTCGCGGAGCCCCCGGCAAAGAGACCCCGCCACCAAGCCCTTGGATGCTCGCTTGGGGGAAGACGTTACAAGACCGTGGGTTCTTCGATGAGATGCCCAATCAATACCGCGTTACGGATTGGTTCGGCAGCCTGTGTGCTCAGTTCAAATGGCACATCGACAACCACCGACACGGAGAGAGAATCCTCGCCATCAGCCTCTCCAACAACCGCGTCATTGGCTTTCGCAAAGATGCCAATAGCCCCGTCTTTGAACTCGAACAACATGCAGGAGACGCCTATTTAATCGCTGGTCCAATCCGCTGGAGTTGGGAACACTGCGTGCTGCCAAGAGGCAAAGACAAGAGCGGAGGGAGAAGTTTTGTGGTGAGCTTTAAGCGCCCCGCGCAATAATCAGCCACGCCCCCTTCCTTCACTTCAATTAAAGAGTTTCAATCCTCTTGCGGGGAAAGTGAATTGCGACTCTAGATGTATGTCAGAGACTACTTGTATTTTCATGTTTCAATCCCCTTGCGGGGAAAAGTGAATGGCGACATTGTTAGTCCGTTTTTGAAATTCAATAATTTAAAAAGAGTTTCAATCCCCTTGCGGGGAAAAGTGAATGGCGACTTGCGATCGACTCAAAGTCTCGTATACATCAACAGAAGCTTGTTTCAAGTAGGGAAACGGCATTGCCGCGTCCAGAGTTGCTATCGGCTCAAATAGGCGATCGCCTCTCGTATCCAATCCTCGGCGTTACCTTTGGCGGACAAGTTGCTGTCTTGACTGAGGGTTTGCAGCGCTTGCAAGACTTCCGCCCCAGTGTATCCCATCGCCAGCAGGATCATCTCGACTTCTTCTTGAATAGCTGCGGGGACTCCGGCGGCGACGGAAGTTGTCAAACCTGCTTGCTGTCTCCATTCCGAGAGTTTGCTTTTGAGTTCCAGGGCGAGGCGTTCTGCGGTTTTTGTGCCCACGCCGGGGGTTTTGGCGAGGATGCGGGTGTTACCGCCGACGATCGCCTGAACTAAATCTTGCATTCCTAAAGTGTCCAAAAGGGCGATCGCCAGTTGAGCACCAACACCGCTGACACTCGTCAACTGCCGAAACAAATCGCGTTCTGCCGCGCTGCCAAAACCGTACAATACGATTTGGTCTTCTTTAACTTGCTGGTGGGTAAAGATTTGGGCGACTTCGCCGGATGCTGGCAATTGACCGGTCACGCGGGGCAAAATTTGGATTTCATAGCCAATTTGATTGACTTCGAGAGTCAGGATGACGCGGTTGCTGCCTTTGGCGATATTGGCGACTGTGCCTTTGAGATAGCTGATCATATGGTTTTTTACTTAGTCAGTCCTGGACGCAACTGGCACAATTAGTAGGGTGCGTCAGTCTGTAAAACCCTAGTTTTTGATAGTTACCTGAAAACTGACGCACCCTACAACTACTATACTTCTGTATCGCTCTGCTTATTTTTTAATTCAAAATAAGATGCTGCTTAACTAAAGACAAATCCGTCTTACCAAAATTTACAACCAAAGCCACATTAAAATTTTCCAAGGATTTTACAAACCACATAATTTCATCAGAAGCTTTACCTTCATAGTGATTAAACAAAATAGAAAATCGCTTTTCCAACTCGGGTTTAACCTTGCCCGAAAGCAGAACGATTTTGAGCAGTAAACCCATTGTCCGGCTGGGGCCGAGGTTGTATACCAAATCGTAAAAAACGTAGTGGCTGGGATGTTGGGAATTTTCCACTACTAAAAAGTTGAACAATTGGTGGCAAGTCCGAGCTAACAATATATTATTTAATTTCACCGAGTCATTTTCTCGCAATGTATTTTTGATGTGCTTGTACAAACGGTCATTAAATTGACGCCCGCCGTATTCTGGTTCGACTGAGGATATTAAATATTCATATAAATCCGCTTTGAATGAGCTGTAAGATGGACTTTTTCTGGCATCTCTCAGGAAAAATTGAGCCGATTCTTTGTAGCTGCGATCGCCTGTTATTTTTCCGGCAAATTCCCTAACAGCCAAGTGCAGTTCCGCATCGTTCAAAAGGGTGGGATTTGGCGCAGGCTGTACAATTCCTATTTCTGTATTTCTCGGCTCAACTAAATAATTTAAATATTGAGACAAATCTCTTTCAAATTTTCCCTGTCTTTGAATTTCCAGTTTTTTGATTGTTTGCTGGTCTTCCTCAATGCTGTCCTTGCTCAGCAGAGAATGTCCGTACAAATAAGGATACCGACAAATCAATTCGCCCAAGGGGTAATTAGTATCTTGTTTCTGCGGTTCCGGCTCTCGCTCTACGGCTTTTACTAAGCGCTCCAGGGTCTGGAATTCTTCACTTTGAGTAAAGAATGCTATTTGTTCTTGCAAGCGCTTGACTATGTAAAATTCCATCCCGAACCGGGGAGAAGTCTGCTTGAATAAAGCTACTAAATTTGCGATCGCCAATTTGTTCTGTGAGTGCAATTGCCAGCGGTTGATCGGGATGTAGCAGCAGCGGTGGAGGATATATTTAAAGTCCCGATCCGATCGCTTGACGGAGATGATACTGTACAAAGTTGCTTCAATTTCGCGATCGGGATAGCCCATACCGTCGATAAATAGCTTTCGGAACCGCTCGATCACCTGTGCGGGGGATTCTTTTTCCACACAGGAGACGATGTGATCGTACAATCTCTGTTCGTTGCTGCCAATAGGAACGGTATCTGAGGGCGGGGTGAGAATGCTGCTGTCGGAATCGGTGTCTGGACTGCTGTCTGCAACTTGTGCGACAGCGACAGTCGCTTGTTCCTGAAAAGTTCCGGGATTCAAGAACCAATAGTGTTCTTGGCTTAATTGTTTGTTCGCCGCCCAATCCAAAGCTGACTGCAAACTTTCCCCAGTCAGTAACTGCGATCGATCTTCGCGGTCGGAAGCCAGCCATGCTGCCAGCGCCTCGCGGTACGGAGCCAGATTTCCCAGTTCTTTTTCCACCCAGAACTGATTGAAAACTGACTGATAAATTAGATTGGCAACTATTAATTTACCCTGATGTTTAACAACCAGTCCTGACAGTTGCAATTCGATTTGTTCGGGAGAGTAATCGGCAGCAACTCCCGGCGCTTCTCCGGGTTTTTCCGGGTCGGGCGGTTGCAAAATTTTCTGGTACAGCGTTAACAGCTTGGTGAGGTCGCAGCGGCTGTGTTCAAGGCGATCGCGAATTGCTGTCAAATGTTGGGGTTCGTCCCATTCTTCCCAATTTTTAATAATTCTGTGTTTGAGCAGTTTTTTCACCTGCTGGGCTTCGCAATTTCTGCCGATAAAAGACCCGTATTCAAGTACCAAGTGGCAAAGCTTTTGAGTCAAAAACGGTTGACCGCCCGTCCAAGCTAATATTTCTTGGAGGACTTTTTGGGGGCGAAAAGCTTTGAGTGCCAATCCTTTTGCTAGCGGCAAACTTTCGTGCAGTTGCAATCGACTTAAATTAATCGGCCGTCCAATATTAAAAGGGTTGCAGCTTTGATCTCGGATCAATTCTGACGGCGCTGCTACTGAGAAAACCGCAAAAGTTAGGCGATCGTATTCTGGTTGCTCTGCTCGCTTGGAGTAACAACCGCGGATCGAGGCAAAAAAATCGCTGGTACTAAAATTTAGGCTGCTGGTGCTGTCAATGTCATCGATGAAAATTACTAGATTTTGTCGAATTGACTTGAGCAAAACTTTTTCGATAAATATCTCGAATCGCTGCACAGGCGATAGCAGTTCGCGATCGTTCCACCACTTGAGGGCATCAAACCTGTTTGTGAGGCGCAAGCTGCTGGCGATGCGGTACACGATCGCGCCATACCATTTTTCGAGGGAAATTTCTGGGCTGCTAATGCTTCTCAAGTTGACGGCTGCAAAAGCTGTACCTTCTGCTTGCAATGTTTTGGCTGTTTGCACTAGCAGGCTGGACTTTCCCATTTGCGGCGCACTCAACACGTAGCAGAAGTGTCCGGCTTTGAGTCCTTCGTAGAGTTCGCTGTCTGCCGATCGCCTGACATAGGTGGGCGCACCGGCAGGCAAATATCCTCCGACTTGATATGGGTTGGTTGAGTTGACGTATGCTGTCATCTGCGAATTCATCAAGATGGTGCGCCCCTGTGGTGTGCGATCGAAATGTTACAAATTGCAATTATTATTGCCAGCTTACTCTGGTTGAAAATTTGGGTTCCTCTTTCTCTATTGTCTACTAATTCACCTTTCTCCTTCTCAATCTTTACCGTATCTTTGCAACCAACCCCAAATCATGCGAGGAGGGCGATCGTACCCGGCACCTTTTTCTTTATACTCGTTCACACAATCATCTGAATTTTCACTCAACCGGATGGAGAACGCCCAAACGCCATTTACTTCACATTTTTTTACAATAATACTTTAAAATTCACCCGATGGTATGATGTTGCCAGGGAAACTCATAACCGCAGCGCCGTCAACCTTGTGCCATCGCGAGCCGGCTGCCGAATGCCGTCCTGTCAAGGCCCAGGAATGGCTGCCAATAAAAAACCCCAGCGTTTGGCTGAGGACTGCTTGAGTGGGAGATATCGTTAATCTGCGTTTTTTTAGTTGACTTAGATTGCATGGAATTCCATGCTGCTGACACTGCCCGGGCTTTCGCGTGGGGGCTTCTTAAGGACAAACTTTAGGGGATGAATCCACAAAAAGTTTAATTCTTAAAGGCGCTGTCAGTGCGCCGCGGGCCACTCGCTCAACGATAAAAGTTAAGTCTGTGGCTAATTGTAGAAGATGCGCCCTGATGAATTAACTACCCGATGGATTAGCACCCTGATGGCATAACTCCCTGATGGATCGATGCCCTGATGGCTTTCGCTCCACTACCCAAAAGATTTTGGTTGGTGGATGATCGTGGACATTAGTAACACGTCACTTCCGGCGTTTCCGATCGCAAGCGGGTGTGCCTGTCTGAATTGATTATGGCAGGCAGATTTATCAGAAGACAAGTGGGCTATTGCATCAACCCACTTCTGACAGATCGGGTTAGCCAAAAGGTGTCAATCTACTCAAATCAGGGTCATCGAACATGAAAAACAGCATCTTAGTATTAGCGGTAATTGCCTCCGGTGGCATCGGCTTTTTCCATACAGGCAGCGCCAGCGCGAATGCGATCGTCCGACAATCTTCATCAACCAGCAGTTTGACGGCTTGGGAGAGTCGTCCCGACTTTAACTACACTGGAACGAATGAGGATGGGGAGCAAGAAGAGGTAAAGACAGGTAAAGGCAGGAAATAATTGGCGCTGTCACTGGTTCGCTCACAGCGGTTGTGGTTCTGTTTGTGTTTGTGTTTGTGTTTGTTGTCGCAACAGCCTTGGATCGAGGGGGTTAAAACTCGCTCGGAATATCAGTCTACGCAATCCGAGGGGTTGAAGTCAGAACGGTGAATGGGAAAATAAACAGGTAAGGCGAGTCTGTCGGTGGAGTTTCCCCGCCTATCAACTTCCTTACCTTCTGATGTTCGGGATTTGGATCTGGCACAATCGTATTTCATCTCGTAAAAACCCAATGGAAAATACTCTCGAAACTACCCGCAGACAGCGCGTATTGACAAGAACCCAGGAACGGCGTCAGGCGACACCCAAAGAAAAACAGTTAATTCACCTGCTGGCAAATATGGCTTGCAGTTTGGTTAACTACGACTACAAACACGCAGCGGGGAAAGAAACTCTCGCGCCTTCGGAACGCAAGCGTTTAGCGGAATGGCACTACCTGCGAGTTCAGCAAATTCGCCGGATCGAACGCTCATTGGAGCCCGTAGCGACCCTTAAGCGCGTGTATTACAAGAGCATTCTCAGTCCGAGGGATCTGAAGTCTTTGAAACTTCTGTGGCAAGACGAGGACAAAAACCGCGTCAAACGGGTCGATCCTGACTTGGACGACATCCTCAGCTCCGCTTTGGATCGGGGAGATACTTTGAAACAGCTATTTCATACGATCGAATCCAAGGAACGGATATTTGCTGCAACTCCTCGCCCAGGCGTTGTACCGCTGTGGGTGAAAGAGTGGGAAGACTCGGAATATGACATCAACTTTTTTCCGCCTTCGTTCTCTGCATGGGTTTCGATCGTGGACGACTAGGTTCAAGAAAAACTGTTTGACATGGGAGCGATCGCCAAAATTAGATGGTAAACCTATTTGCGATCGCTGCGATTGACAAAGAGTGTGCGATCGGCCCGCACTAGGTGGCTGCGCAGACATCCGAGTAGAGAGAAGTGAATCGAAGTCAGTACCATTGTACAATGGGGGAAAACCAGGGCTTCAGCTAATCGCTGATAGCTGATAGCTGATAGCTGATAGTTTCCCATGACTGACTCGATTTCTACTTCTCCATTAGACTCAGCGGCCGATACAGCCGAACTCCGCTCACAGTTGAGGTCGGGTTCGGAAAAAACTCAACTCCAACTGCTGCAACAGCACATAGCAGATGCGGGCTGGGATGTATTGATGGAATTTTTATTAGAGCGCAAGTCGGAGGAACCGACGGCGGTAATGGGTAAGGCTTACCAAATTCTTTATAGTGCTGAGTCTCCGAGAGCGACGGAGTTTTTGCGATCGAATTTTCCGACTGGAATTGTGCCGCTGCGATCGGACTCTAACATTGACTACACTCCGCTGCAACAATTATTGGCCCTACAGGAATTTCAAGAAGCCGATCTATTGACTTTAAACAAACTTTGTGGGTTGGCGGGCGAGACAGCTTCGGCGAGAAAGTGGCTGTATTTTACGGAAGTTGAAAGTTTGCCTGTGGCAGATTTGCAAACAATTAATACGCTGTGGAAAGTTCATTCCGAAGGCAAATTTGGCTTTTCGGTACAGCGGGAAATTTGGCTGAGTTCGGGCAAGAATTGGGATAAGTTGTGGCCGTTAATTGGCTGGAAGAAGGGGAATAATTGGACGCGCTATCCGCAAGAGTTTATTTGGGATTTGAGCGCGCCGAGGGGTCATTTGCCGCTGTCGAATCAGTTGCGGGGAGTGCAGCCGTTTGCGGCTTTGATGGCTCATCGTGCTTGGGTGAAGTGAAGGGTTTGGGGGCGATCGCTCTTTTTGGGTAGGTGGAGCGATCGCAGGTAGTGCAAGATGTCAGTTATACTTCGATGCGGATTTTGACGGTAGTACCAAAGGCTTTGCTGAAGGCTGATTCAATGTCGGGTAGTTTTTGAATTGCCATTAGCAAAACTGGTGTTGACGAGACTTGAATTCTTGCTTCCCCATCATTAATGGCTATCAGTTTTCCGTGCTGTCGCATGAGTTCTTTAGTCGTGCGTGGTGATATGTGAAGCAGCAGAGTTTTCCATGTTATGTCCAATATTTTTGAGTGTTCCTAGCACGGCGGCGACGTGACCGTGGGGTAGGGAACGTTGGATGTCAAAGGCGGATTCTAAGCTAGTACCCCCTTTGAGCAAAATGCGCAGTCCTTCAATGGCATCATCTGGCAATTTTGAAAGGTTAGCCAGTGTGCGCTTGCGTACTTTTCCATCCTCTCGATAGGACTGTAGCTTTCTTGATGGGGGGTGGGGAATTGCGGTTGGGGACTCCTTCGATGTGCATGACTACAATTGTCTGATACTGGGATGCCAAACAATCTCAAGAAAATCTGAAATTACATGAATACGATGATCGCCCGGTTCTCAAATGGGGGAAACCTAGAGCTTGTAGGAACTCGATCTCCGTCGCTTTCTTGATGGCGAGTGGGGAATTGCGGTTGGGGACTCCTTCGATGTGCATGACTACAATTGTCTGATACTGGGATGCCAAACAATCTCAA
>NZ_JAUBVK010000020.1:74169-104646 GCF_036705795.1 Microcoleus sp. ARI1-B5 | reverse complement strand
GAAAATCTGAAATTACATGACTACGATGATCGCCCGGTTCTCAAATTGGGGAAACCTAGAGCTTGTGGGAACTCGATCTCCACGGAACTACCGCGCAGGGGGTAAGTTCCGATTAAGCATTTATTTCAGGGAGTAAATCTCAATGAAAAAAATTCAGCAATTACAACAATTTTTACGGTGGTTTTGGGAAGTAGCTAAACCCTACTGGGTATCTCAGGAGCGGTTTCGAGCATGGGGATTATTAGCAACAGCCGTTATTTTTACCATCCTAATTAACAACGTTAGTGCCTTAAATAATCGCTATCAGGGAGAGTTGACCACTGCTCTAACCAATAAGCAATTATCAAATTTCCACCATTCTCTGCTCCTGGTTGGGGCAATGTGGATGGCGTCAATGATTTTGTGGGTTTTTAAGAGTTTTATTGAAAGCAAACAGGAACTCTACTGGCGAGAGTGGTTGACGAAAGATTTCCTCGATCGCTATTTTGCCGATCGCGCTTTTTATCAAATTAATGCCAATCAGGCGCTCGACAACCCCGATGAGCGTATTTCTGAGGACATCGAGTCTTTTATCAGCAGTTCTATCGAGTATTCTCTTTCCTTCGGTAGTAATATCCTGAGGGGTTTTCTCTTTATCAATATTCTCTGGAGTATCAACCAAAACCTGGTTTTTATAGCTATTCTCACGGGACTGGTTCAAACGCTAGTTAATTTTTTTATCGGTCGTAGGCTTACGCCGCTCAACTTCAAAGAACTGCAATATAACGCTGATTTTCGCTACAACTTAGTCCATGTGAGAAATAATAGTGAGTCAATCGCTTTTTACAAAGGAGAGGAACAGGAACAAGGAATACTGCAATCGAAATTCTCCCGATTACTTGCCGTTCTCCACGCCAAAATCCTTCCCAGTAGTGTCTTAGGTGCGATGGATAGTAGTTTAGATTTCATCGTTCACATTCTTGCCTATCTCATTCTTGCCACACAATATTTCGCAGGACAGATTACCATTGGCGATGTTACTCGTTCTATTCCCGCTTTTTTCACAGTCGTGTATGTTTTTAGTTGGTTCGCCAACTCTTTTGAAGGATTAACGCATTTTGCTACCGTCATCAAACGACTAGGAACTCTTTCCGATAATTTACACCAAAATCAACAACCTGATTCTTTAGAATTGGCGATCAACACCTTAATAAAACCTCGTTTTGCCCTCAGTCACGTCACGGTGAAAACCCCCGATCAAAAACGGGTGTTAGTGGAAGATTTATCAGTAGAAGTTCCTCAAAGTGAGGGGATTTTAGTGATGGGGGCTTCTGGTTCCGGGAAAAGCTCGATTTTGCGTGCAGTTGCGGGTTTATGGAACACTGGAAAAGGCTATATTTACCGTCCCAACACCGCCGAGATTTTATTTATTCCCCAACGTCCTTACATGATCTTAGATTCACTGAGAAATCAAATTCTCTATCCCCATAGCGAGAGAGAAATTAGCGATACAAAGCTACAGGAGGTTCTAGAAAAAGTTAATTTGAGCGATTTAGTTACCCGTGTGGGCGGGCTGGACGTGGAACTCAATTGGGCGGATGTTTTATCCTTGGGGGAACAGCAACGATTAGGGTTTGCTCGACTTTTCTTACATAATCCTCACTATGCAGTGTTAGATGAATCTACCAGTGCTTTAGATGTAGCTAATGAAAAACATCTTTATCATCAATTACGAGAGGCGAATATTACCTATATTAGTGTTGGTCATCGTCCTACTTTAATTCCCTATCATCAATTAGTTGTAGAGATTTTAGGACAAGGAAAATGGCGATTTTTATCTCCCGATGAGTCCCAGTAATCGGAAGCATTTTGATAGCACAACAAAGCAGCCAAATGGCATTCACTCAGACTTGCAAAATGATACGGTCGCGAATCATTCACAGACATCGAACAAACAATATCTGAGGAGGACATCGTGACTCGAAAAATAACAAATGGGGTACAGCTTACCAGCCCTGTATGGCGTGAATGCCGAGCCTGCTCTAAAACTCTTGCTGTAGAAAGATGACGATGACGAAAGTCTACAAGCCAAGGTGGTTTTTTCTGATTGGGAGAGCATGGCTGCTTGAGGAAAGATTTCAAATTCACTCTAGAGAGTCGAGTTGTTATATTACTTAAGGACACGATCGCGCTAGAGTTATCTCTTACAATCCTCTCGATGAATACAAGGTTTACCGCCTCGCTTACCCGGTTCTATGGTTATGATATTAGCGATTTCTTGGTCTGACATGGCACTTTACCTTTAGTTTTTGTTCTGTAAGGTATGGGATATATCGCAATACGGTTCAGTTAAGCCCGATCCCCCCGGCGCCCCCCTTAAAAAGCAGGGGAACAAGAAGCTCATCAAAGTCCCCCTTTTTAAGGGAGATTTAGGGGGATCTCCAGTGATGCAAACCGTTAACTGAACCGTATTGGGATAAGCTGTTCTACATTTAAACTGTGTGTCAAAAATCAATAAAACTCTTGTGGGACGGGCTTCTAGCCTGTCCCGAATTTCCAATTTAAATGCGTAACAGGTTATATCGCTGTTTTTTCCTCTAATTAATTTATTATATTTTCCTAAAATAAACCTATGATTGCTCTCGCTGCTAAAAATTTAACTCTCAATGAAGTTATCCGCCTTCTAAAACTTCAGAAATTGCCCAACGGCTCATTCACTCCGTTATTATCCCTAGAACCTTTAACCGAATTTGAACAACAGGAACTGAGACAAACCTGTGAAGACTTTGATAACTACCTGACAGATGGCAAGGTTTCTGAAGGGCAAGTCAAGTTAGTGTCCGTTGGCCCGTTACTGCGATTAGCTGGTTTCTATCGAGCTCCAATTAAGATGTTGTTGGAAGAAGGTATAGCCGATATTACGATCGCAGATGAAGACACAACTATTACGGGGCGTTTCGATCTTTTAGGGATCGACAAAAATACAATAACAACGACAGGTATACCTTTCTGGATTTTAGTAATCGAAACTAAAAATAGTTTAATTGATGTCTTGGCCGGCTTGCCTCAGTTACTCGCGTATGCTTATAAAAGCCTAGATCGTCAAACATCCGTCTGGGGGTTAGTGACAAACGGAGCCCGCTATCAGTTCGCCTACATCCAGTCGGGAGATTCACCTACTTTTCAGTTGATGCCCTTACTAAATTTAATGGATTGTGAACCTTCAATCCTGATTCTACAAGTCCTTAAAGCTCTGTGCAAGTTGCAGAATACTCCGCTGGGTAACTGAAATGAGGATCGGACATAAAAAATGGCGATCGCTCCTACTATAATTTTTTGTTGATAATCAAGCCGTAGCAAATTCTGTGAAACCTCGCTTGCTGGGATGATGAAACCCTAAAACAATATCGCTCTTAGGAATTTCTGCTGCGAGTAAATCATCAACTATACATAGATCTGTCCAATCTTCTTCAACCCAAATTTTACCATTTTTAATGCGAAGATACATGGTAATATAGCGTGTCCGTTGTTTGCCATCCCAGCCAGAGCGAAACCACAGATATTGATCTCGTTCTTCGTCAAAGGCAAGGCGATGTTCTGTCTCTGCGTCATCTCGATCTTTCTCTCCTTTGACCGTCATTTCATAATATTCAGTCAATAGTGTTTCGATCGTCCTGCGATAGTATTCTAGTTTATCCATTGCAGAATTTCCTCCCTGTCCATTTCAACTACCATCAAAAGAAGTTGATTCTCATTAGTAATGACTTGTACAGACTTGCGTTGAAAAAACTCTTTGTATACGATATCATCAATTGCCAAATAGATCGTGTATTCTGGAGCCGTAAGTTGAATGAGCTTTCGGTAGACCATGTATTGACCGAGTGCTAGGTGAAAGTCATACATTTGCGATCGCCCAACAAAGCTCTTAATTTCAACAACAATCTTTTGTCCTTGTTTTTCTGCGGCGATCGGCTTTTCGGCCGCTAGATCGGCATATAACTCCGCATCCTCATATTTAATCGAGTAGGGGTCAGCAGTAATTGTCCAACCGTCTTTGACTAAAGCATTTTTAACTGCATTGTGGTAGATATCTTTGGCAGGCCTAACTAAACTTTAGTTTCTAGCTCATTATAGCATACTGTAAGATGACAACAGGTCTTATACCAGCTTGCTCTGTAGCAACTAGCGGATTCAAATCGCATAACACGACATCCGCATCCTTGGTAACGATAATATAGTCATGCTGACGAGCATAATCCCAAACTTCGCGATCGGGTGTAGTAGCTAATCCAATCCCATCGAGATGAACGGAACCCGGATAAATGTCTGCTAGGCAAGAAACAAGACGAGGAGAGAGATTTTGGTCAAACAAAAGTAGTTTCATTGCCCAACAACTAACATCAACCGTTCCCGTTTAGCCGCGAAACTCAAACAAGCTAAAATATCCTGTTGGGTGAGATAAGGAAAATCATCTAGGATTTCTTGATAAGTCATCCCAGACGCGAGATATTCCAGCACGTCATAGACTGTAATTCTCATGCCTCGAATACAAGGTTTACCACCTCGTTTACCCGGTTCTATGGTTATGATATTAGTGATTTCTTGGTCTGACATGGCACTTTCCATTGTACAATAACAATCCATAACTCAAACACATTCATTAAGCTGTTTTTGTTCTCCTTCCGGCTGCACTTGCTTGTGCAAACTAATTTTGTCGCCCACTTCATAGCCAGAATTAAATCCGGCCTCGCTGCTGACTTGAGAATCTGTTCTCGTTTTGACTTTAACCCCTCGGCCCTCTAAATAATCTGCGATCGCCAGTTGATTCTTCTCAAACATCGATCGCACTACAATAGCAGGAGTAGCCGCTGTATCAGCCGAGCCCGGAATCCCCGACTCCTCCATCTCCCGCTTTTGTTCCAACAACCTTTGCCGCAACCTTGTCGCGCATCCAACCCGAAAAGCATTCAGATACGCCAGTCCCCGGCCGCTTCCTTTGCGATATTTCGCCCGTTTCTCGATCGCAGAACTCAAATACTCATACAGGTGCGTACAAACAATCAGATTTGTAGAACTTCCCACCAAAAACATACTACCAGTATAAGTGTTGCGCATACCAGTACAACCGTTAGCTTCAGCAATTCCCGAAAGCAGCATCATTTTCCAAGTGACAAACTTCGACGTTGTTTCAACTGAGCTTTCCTCAATCTCTTCTTCGTGATTCGGGCCTAAATCGGCGAGGCCCAGATTGTACTGCGCGAGTAAAACGGAAGCTTTTTGGGCCGCCGCAGTCGATTCGTTTTCATTGGATGAGGTGGCGAGGGCTAACAGCTTTTTGATTTTTTCTACAATACTTGTGTCTGCCATTTTTTGATGGGTTTTGGGGTGAGAGTACGCGGTGGCAAGGTTTTTGGGGATGTTTCTATTTTACTATAGTGTTGGAATGTGCGATCGTTCTTTTAAGATTTTTTTGAACCGCAGAGGGCGCAGAGGGCGCAGAGGAAGAGAGAATAGAAAGAAGTTTGTAACTTATGGGTGGATTGGCTTACTATTCGAGGACTTCTAGGACTGATATCGTTCTTTTAAGATTTTTTTGAACCGCAGAGGGCGCAGAGGGCGCAGAGGAAGAGAGAATAGAAAGAAGTTTGTAACTTATGGGTGGATTTGTCTACTATTCTAGGACTTCCAGGACTGATTTGGGCTGCAATTTATCTTTAAACCAAACAACTTTTGCAGGAACATCTTTGACATTCACTCCGGCTTTTTCCAAATTCAGCCGTTCGGAAATAGCTAAAATCAAATTGTCGCATTCAGACTTCTGTACTTGTGCAAATTTCTTTTGCAAATACTCGGGCCGCCAATAGCCGACTATTTCTAATATAAACACTCGCCCGTCGGGATGCACTAACCGAAAATCGGGAATCATGACGCTTCCGGGAATGGGAATTAAGTCTACTTCTCGTTCGAGTTTCCACTCGGTTTTTAAGCCGTCCCAGCGATCGGCAAATGCTGCTTCTAACATACTATCATAGGGCTTGCCGGGGGGATAGTGGCTCACTAAACCGCAGTCGGAATTTAGGGTGAATTTACCTGTTTTCACAACGCCGCTAAAAGCATCTTTGGTTTGCAGTGTCGAGTGCATACTCCATTTGGTGACGTGCAGGAGTGCGGGCAGCATTTTGGCGAGGGCTAAGCCGTAGCGGGTGCTGGGTTTGAATAAGCTTGTCGGGCCGTCGATTGTGAGGGTAAATCCGTGGTCTGCATCGCCTTCGATGTAGGTCATTAATTGAAATAGTTTCAGATACCGAAATAGGAGTTTGTATTCTCCGGGATCGTTGCGGTGGGCGGTTAATTGGACTTGACTCGCTCGGTAAAATATGCCTTGCACTTGGGAAAGGTTGTATCTGTGAAGTAAGTTTTCGGGGGTTGGTGCGTCAAATTGGGTGAGGATTTTGTTTTCGTTTAAATCGGCGTATAAACCTGTTTTGATTTCGTGGGTAAAAACTTCTCTGTTTAAGTCTTGGCTGAGCTCTGTTGCTACTGTTTCGAGGGTTATTTGGGTGGATTGTGCGCTGGGAGTCGATCGCGCGGACAACGCAAATACCCGCTGTCGCAAGTCCGATGGTTCTAGGGGACTGATGACTTCCAAGGTGCAGAAACCGCCTTTTAGCAGGTGTGCTAATCCCCGTTTGAGGCGGTAGTCGGGGCTGTCGCCTTCTAGTTCTAGCAAGCGTCCGTCGAGTTCGCCTTGGGTTTTGCCGATCGACTCTTGGAAGCAGTTTATCATTTCGGTGGCTGCTTCTAAGTTTTTAGCATCTATCTTAAGGCGTAATGGGATAATTGATTCGCCATTTTGGCGGTGGCTTAATAAATCGGTGGGTAGCATTTGACAGTTGACAGTTGACAGTTGACAGTTGACAGTTGACAGTTGATCGAAGGAAGAAGGAAGACGGAAGAAGGAAGACGGAAGACGGAAAACAAAATAAGGAAGAAGGAAGAAGGAAGAATTTAGGCGTGCTACCAGGGAATGTCATCATCATCTCCCCATTTTGTGGGTGATTCTGCTGCTTTTTTTGTTGTCTTGGGAATTTCATCATCATCTCCCCATTTTGCGGGTGATTCTGCTGCTTTTTTTGTTGTCTCTCGGTTGACTCCGTAAATGGGTGTTGGTTTGACTGTTTCTAATTTCGGATATTCTGTTGGTGGCGGTTCTATTTGTGTTTTTGGTTGGGGCTTGTGAACTTGCATTCCTCCTCGGCGGCGCTGGGATGTTCTTTCTTCGCTGGTGTCTTCGGTGACGACTTCGTAGAGAATTGCTAACTTGTTTGCATCGCTGCTTTTGCGGAGAACTCTACCTAATCTCTGGATGTATTCGCGTTCGCTACCTGTACCTGACAGTATAATAGCAATTCTGGCGTCGGGTACGTCCACTCCTTCGTTGAGGACGTGGGAGGCGACTAGGGTTTTGTATTCGCCGCTGCGAAATTTATCGAGGATTTCGTGCCTTTCTTTGACTGGGGTTTGGTGGGTAATTGTGGGGATGAGAAATTCTTGGGAAATTCGGTAGACTGTGGCGTTGTCTCCGGTGAAGATTAGGGTGCGCCCTGGAGAGTGTTCGGCTAGTATTTGGGCTAAAACTCGCAGTTTTCCTTCGGTACAAAGGGCGATTTCTTTGGCTTGGCGGTGGGCGATCATGGCGCGTCTTCCTAGGGGCGATCGCGCGCTGGCCATGATAAACTGTTTCCATCCTTCGAGGCTGGATATTTTGATGTTAGACTGTTTGAGGAAGTCGTTGCGAATGTTCATGGCTTCGCTGTAGCGGTCGGTTTCTTCTTTTGAGAGTTTGACCATGATTTGCACTATTTTATGGTCTGCTAAGGCGTCGCCTGCTAAATCTTCGGGTTTTTTGCTATATACTGTGGGGCCGATGAGGAAGTGTAAGTCGCTGTGGCGGCCGTCTGTGCGATCGGGTGTTGCTGTCAGTCCGAGTCGAAAAGGCGCGATCGCATATTCGGATATTACTCGATAAAAGTCCGTTGGTAAATGGTGGCATTCGTCAAACACTAGCAAGCCGTATTTATTTCCCAAGGTTTCGGCGTGAATGCTGGCGCTGTCGTAGGTTGCGACTAAAATTGGCGTTTTGTCCCGCGAACCTCCGCCCAACAATCCGATTTCGATGTCGGGAAAAGCTGCTTTTAAATTAGCGTACCACTGGTGCATTAAATCGAGAGTTGGTACTACAATTAGTGTACTGCGGCCCGTGACTTGCATGGCTAATTGTGCCAGGTAAGTTTTGCCGGAAGCCGTGGGAAGGATGACTACTCCTTGGCTTCCTGCTTGCTGCCAAGCTGTCAGGGCTTCTTGTTGATGCGGGTAAGGCTGCATTTCGACGCTGGGCACGAGTTCGAGTAGTTCGTAGGCCCGGGCTTCGTCGGTGAAGTTGGTACACTCGGCTTGCAAGGATTCTACCAGCGGGCGGTAGTGAATTGCTCGAATTCGGTATTTTTCGACGCGATCGTCCCACGTGGCAAAGTCCGCCCAGTCTCGGCCTCCCGGCGGCGGGTGCAGTAGGAGTGTTCCGCGATCGAATGTTAAGGTAGGTGTACGTGGCATTTTTTTTATAGACGCGGTGAATCACGCCTGTTAAATTATAGAGGATATAGGAAAAGCAAGGACTGAAGTCTTTACTGCCAACTATAGTTCACTTACTTTTGCGATCAGATGTTGGACTTTATACAATACAAACAAAATTTTTTAGAAGCGACTCAGGACTGGGATAACGAAAAATGGAACAATTTTAAGGACAATCCATTTGTCCTTAGTTCCCCAATGTTGCAAGATTGCCATATCAAAAATTGCCGCTTGGTTGAACATCGTCTCAAAATGTTGGAATATTTACCTAAAAATAGCGTTGTTGCTGAGATTGGCACTCAGTACGGGCGATTTGCCACGGAGATACGTAATATTACCCAGCCAAAAAAGCTGCATTTAATCGATGGTAATCTCGATTTATTTCAATCGGGAATTAACCAAAAACCTCGATTGCAAGCAGCGATAGAAGATGGCAGTGTTGAGCTTCACGAAGGCGATTCATCGACAATTTTAGCCAGTTTTCCTGAAGAGTATTTTGATTGGATTTATATCGATGCAGATCACACTTATGAAGGTGTCTGCAAAGATATCGAGCGAGGCTATAGTAAAGTAAAACCAGACGGGATGATAGTTTTTAACGATTATACCAATTGGTCGGTATGCGAGATAATGCCTTACGGTGTAGCGAAAGCTGTCAATGAGTTTTGCATCGCGAACAACTGGGAAATCGTATTTCTTGTGCTTCATTCTTTGGGCTATCACGATATTGCTATCAAGAAAAATACCGGGGAACCAGAAGTACGAATTCAGTTGCAGGAGGCCAAGTCAGAATTTGAAAGTTCGCAGCTTCAAATTCAACAACTGATGTCAGAATTGGAGTCAGCTAAAAAGGCGATCGACTTTATGGAAAATGACAAATTTTGGAAACTGCGATCGCACTGGCTGAAAATCAAAAATTTGTTCGCCTAGCTGAGTCTGATTCCCGAATCTACAATCTACAATGGTATTATCCCAGCGGGGATTGTTTTTAGGTTAAATTCGATCGACATAAGCCTGAGATTAGAGGTATAGATGGAAATAGGCGTCCCCAAGGAAATCAAGGATTTGGAGTTTCGAGTTGGGCTCAGTCCAACCAGTGTCCGGGCTTGTTCGGACAAGGGCCACACAGTTTTTGTCGAAACCAATGCTGGTGCTGGGGCCGGTTTTGCCGACGAGGACTACCTTCAAGCCGGGGCTAAAATTGTCTTAAAGGCTTCAGATGTCTGGAACCGGCAACTAATTGTTAAAGTTAAGGAACCGCTACCTGCTGAGTATCCGCTGATTGAAAAAGAGCAATTGCTATTTACATATTTGCACTTAGCAGCCGATCGCGCATTAACCGAGCACTTAATCAACAGCGGAGTCCAAGCCATCGCCTACGAAACCGTCGAACTCCCCGACAGGAAATTGCCGCTGCTGACGCCGATGAGCATTATTGCAGGGCGTTTGGCCGTGCAGTTCGGAGCTCGGTTTCTGGAACGGCAGCAAGGCGGCAGAGGAGTGCTTTTGGGCGGCGTACCGGGGGTAAGACCGGGCAAAGTTGTGATTTTGGGCGGCGGCATCGTCGGCACGGAAGCAGCCCGCATTGCTGTAGGAATGGGCGCTAGGGTGCAGATTTTAGATGTAAATGTCGATCGTTTAGCCTACTTGGAAAGTCTGTTCGGTTCCAGAGTAGAATACCTGTACAGCAGTCCTTTGCAAATTGAAGCAGTAGTTCCCGATGCTGATTTGTTAATCGGCGCAGTTTTGGTTCCGGGCAAAAAAGCTCCGGTGCTGCTTTCTCGCGAATTTGTCGCCAAAATGCACCCCGGTTCTGTGATTGTTGACGTAGCCGTCGATCAAGGCGGCTGCGTGGAAACTGTGCGGGTAACTTCTCACACAAATCCTACTTATGTGGAGGAAGGAGTTGTGCATTACGGCGTCCCCAATATGCCCGGTGCGGTGCCTTGGACTGCGACTCAAGCTTTGAATAACAGCACTTTGCCTTATGTTTTGCAGTTGGCAAATAACGGGATTAAAGCTTTAGAAATGAATCCGAGTTTGGCGAAGGGTTTGAACGTGCAGAATCACCAATTGGTGCATCCGGCCGTGCGCGAAGTATTCCCGGATTTAGCTGATTAAACGTAAATCCCGTAGGGTGGGTCAGCCTATAGCTTCTCGATAATTAATAAGAGGATGCGAGCTGACGCACCCTACTCAATTACTTGTAAGATTATGGTAGATAAATTTGGCGGATTTCATCTAGGTTATTAGCTGCTAGCATATCAGAGGCGATCGCCTCCAAAACCGCAACATCAGAAATTGCCGAAATTTCATCAACCAGCACCAATCCTTCCTCTCCAAACTTCAGTCTCAAACCGAGTTCTATCGTCTGGATCACTGCTCGTTTAGTCCGCGCTTGTTCCTCCAGTAACTGAGCATCTTTTTGAGATAACTCAGCATCTTTTTGAGATAGCTGAGCATTTTTTTGTGCCGCCAGTTCGTCGCCCGTAGGAATGGGAGCGCCACTAGCATAGCACCAGCGCAACCAAGTACCAGTGACCTTTTCAAATTCACCTTCCCACAGAGTGAGTCCCAAACCGACTTCGGGAAACCAAGCATTAGTTTTGGGCCCGTAGGATTGATTCTGCAATTCAAAGACTCGCAGCGTGCTACCTCTCAACTCGCGTAGCGGATCGTACAGGACATAATACGGGATTCGCATTCGAGCGTAGTCTATTAACTTGCTACCCAATTCATTTCCCGGAGTTGGGGAAACAATCTCGATCGCAATTTCCGGAGGTTTGCCAAATTCCCAAAATAAATACGATCGCACTTGTCTTTCCCACCAATCCTCAGCACCAGTAATATTCATACTGAGAAAAACATCCGGCGCGACTCCCGGTTGACGTATGCTGCTGAACAAACCAACATTTGCCGCCGCAATAAAGGGAACAGTAATCCCCGTATCGCCACCGCTATATAAAACTGTTGTCAGCAGTCGCTGCTGTTTTTCATTGTTGACACTCAAGCGGGCTTAAGCCACGCTCGATTCTGCGGACAAAGCAGCTTTAGGTAACACCCAAAGTTTTACTCTCGCTACGGTGGTCAAACACCGTCTACACAGTCGGTCAAGTTTTACACCTAACTTACTGGCTACTTTTCTTAAAATGTTGGCAGCCCCGTTTAGATCTGCATTGATTACAGTTCCATCAGCAGAGCGATACAGTCCACGTTTAATTCGTTTTCCAGATGCTTTCCACTCAGGCGGTTTTTCACGCCAACCTGGGTAGGGAGTCTCCATCAAGAAAACTACTTTTGGACGTATATGCTTCTTCTGTTTCGGTGAACTTAATGCCGTGCAAGTTGCACAGTTGGCTCAAGCGATCTTTCAACTTTCCTAGTGGCATTTGAACAAACTTTTGATTGTTCAGTTTACCCATATCGACATTATTAGACTTAAAGCCTTGGTTCCATCCAATTACCAGATTGCCGATACCGTGTTTCAAACAATGGTCAACAATTAGCTTCGCAGCTTTATTGATGCCATCGCGCATCTGGTGATTGCGCTTGCGGGTTACGCGGTCTAGCCAACTATCCCAGTAACCTGCGGGCTTTCCTTCCTTTCTAGTTGCTACTTTCTTGTTCCAAAGCTGATTCATCGCTTTCATGGCGCGAGCATCAATAAGCGAAGGAATTTCCGAGCGTATCAACGCAAGCTGCCAAATTATCAGCAGTTCCCAAATCGATTGACAATGCTTGGCTGCGATCTAAATCATGCTGCTGACATTCTACTTCGTAAGACATTTCTAAGTAGAAAGCACCGTTCTTAGGAAGGATTGTGAACTCTTTAACCTTTGAGCAATCAATGTTTGACGGCATGGGCAAAAAGAATTCAGAAATCCTTGCGCCAGCGCCGTACAGTTAAACCCAAGGAAAATCTCAACTGGTTGTCGATAATAGCTGGCTTTAATCCACCAGAATTTGGGTAGGCAACTTTAAACAATTTAGAACCTGTTAAGTAGCTCGGAGGCTTAGGTCTAAAATGTAATTGACCTTCATTGTATAAGACTTTCAGCTCTTTGAAACTCTTAAACGCTTCCGTTACCGACATCAAAGTTTGCTGCATGGGTGTTGAAGGCAACGACTTAGCAACCATCGACTTAGAAATTGACGGTTCAAAAGATAAATCAAACTTCCCCGTCAGCAACCTTCCAGTATTGAAAAAACTTTGGCGAGCAAAATAGACAGCGCTGTTGTACAACTTACCAGATTGCCGACAAAGGTAATTTAATACTGCTTCAACTTCTTTAGTGGGAGACAGCAATACTTGCTGTACTCCCATCGTTTTTTTGACCTTAGCCACCTCTTTTTCCTGTAAATTAATTGATTTATTTAGTTGAGGTGGATATAGTAAATAAGTCAAGCTATAACAACAAAACTTTATGTTATTATTACCTGAACCAAGTGGTATATTTCGTTAGTGGTTAAGCTTTTTGAAGATAGTTTTAATTATTATTTGAGAACCCACCTCCTAAAACTAAAATAGCTGCCGTCCTTATGGACGAGCGGCTATTTTGTTACTACCGCAGGTAATATTAGTAGTTGAGTTGTGAAGAAATACATAGAAGATCCGCATCATTTGATCAACTAAGAAAGAACACGGGGACTTCAGTCCCCCGAGTCGCTTACCTCTCAGGACTAAAGTCACGCTCGTTTCCCGCATCCCGTATAATTTTTTATGAAGCTGTCCAAAGGAGTATCGTCTTCTAGAACTAAGTTGCTAATATCTGGCAACTGACTCGGATCGAGGATTAATGGCTCAGACATAGGTAGCCGAGATAAGAACTATCTGCCACAACAATTTTAACATAATAGGCATGAGGCATTGGGCTCTAGGGTTGCGGAGGGATGAGGCACTGGGAAATATTAAATTTTTCGACTCACTACACGAGCAATTGCATTCATGCGATCGCACTTCTTGAAATTATCTGCGCCGATCGGTATTTATCTGCCCATATCTGCGGTTGACATATCAATCAAAGATTTATGCCATGCCATAAATCTAATCAACACATATATTACTCCCAGTCCAGAAGCCGAATTAAAATTTAATTGCAAAAAACACTTGACAGACTCGCGGAGATAGTGCACAGTAGTAATTCGTGACCGATGCGGAACTGGCGGAATTGGTAGACGCGCATGATTCAGGTTCATGTGGTGCAAGCCTTCCGGGTTCAAGTCCCGGGTTCCGCATTCCCAAGGCAGACAAAAGTTTGGGGTTAACCCGATACAGGCAATAACCCCATTCGCTCTGCTGAATTAAACAATGATTACAAGTATTCAAAACCCCCTAGTCAAAGAAATCCGCAGGCTGCACAGCTCGAAGGGACGCAGGGAACAACAGTTATTTTTACTCGAAGGGACGCACTTACTCGAAGAAGCAAGCGCGGCAAAACACCCGCTAGCAACGGTTTGCTGCACTCCCGAATGGCTGGAAGAAAACGGGAAACTTTGGGATCAGATTAGTAGTTTAGCCGATCGCACAGAATTAGTAAGTGCAAAAGTGTTAGAGTCGATCGCCACTACAGTCCAACCCGACGGCATCATCGCCACCGCACCGCGCACCGCAACAGCGCCGGCAGAAATATCAACTTTAGGAATAGCCTTAGAAACAATCCAAGATCCCGGCAACTTGGGGGCGATCGTCCGCACGGCTGCGGCTGCTAATGCCGACGGTTTGCTGCTGAGCGCAGACAGCGCCGATTTAGACCATCCAAAGGTGCTGCGATCCTCCGCAGGAGCTTGGTTTAAGCTGCCAATAGCAGTCACTCCAGATTTAACCGCCGAAGTCTCCAGGTACAAAAATCGAGGGATGCAAATTTTAGCAACCGTCGCCGACGCCAGTTTAACTTATTGGGAAGTAGATTTGCGAGTGCCGACTCTGATAGTTTTGGGCAACGAAGGATCTGGGTTGTCGCCAGAATTGAGGAGTTTGGCCGATCGACAAATCCAAATCCCCCTGGGCCGCGGTGTAGAATCATTAAATGTGTCGATCGCCGGAGCCCTCATCTTGTACGAAGCGGGGCGGCAAAGAAGGCATTAGTCATCAGTCATCAGTCATCAGTCATCAGTCATCAGTCATTATCTGTTGGGGCGGGTGCCTCAATATCTGTCACTTCAAATTCAGGATTTGAAACTGTTTCACTTGCCCTGTGGGAAAAGCATCAAATCCTGCCATCTCCCCATCTCCCCATCCCCCCATCCCCCCATCCCCCCATCTCCCCATCCCCCCATCTCCCCATCCCCCCCTCTGAGATTTACCCGATTTTGTTTAACATGATGCAACTGCAAAGCTAGGAAAGCGGGTAGTCTGGTACCCACAGTGCAGGCTTGGATGAAATAAATGTGAAGAAATGTAGCCAAATGCTCTCACAAATGTTAAGATTCTTAACATAAGTAGCATTGTTCACGCCCAACCAAAACCTAACCTGAGAGGGTGCTGACTGGGAGTAGCAGCTAGCTACCATAAAATTAAGCCTCTTTAAATGGAAGGAAAGCGCAAGTCCCCGCCCGCTTTCCTTCCCAGCTAAAGCTAGGGGTTTGCTACGCCGCAAACCTTTAGAGGCACAGATCCTCAGCGGGAAAAGCTCATGAAAACTCTTAAGTCCTCAGATACAGATTCTGTTCGCGCTTACTTGCGGGAAATCGGCCGCGTTCCCCTGTTGACTCACGAGCAAGAAATACTCTACGGGAAACAGGTACAGCGCTCAACCGCACTGCATCAGGAAAAAAATATTTTAGCCGAAGAGTTAGGTCGCGACCCGACGGCGGCTGAATGGGCACAGGCAGTTGGGCTGTCTGAGGAACAGTTGCAGCGGACGATCGACTGCGGGGAAAGGGCAAAGCGCCAAATGGTGGAAGCTAACCTCCGCCTGGTAGTGTCTGTTGCCAAAAAATATATCAAACGCAACGTAGATTTACTGGATCTAATTCAGGAAGGCACGATCGGGATGCAGCGGGGAGTAGAAAAATTTGACCCGACTAAGGGCTACAGATTTTCAACTTATGCTTATTGGTGGATTCGTCAGGCTATTACCCGGGCAATCGCCGAAAAAGGCCGCACCATCCGCTTGCCGATCCACATCACCGAAAAGCTCAACAAAATTAAAAAGGCTCAGCGCCAACTAGCTCAACAGCTCGGCCGCGCGGCTACTGCTGCTGAGTTGGCGTCAGAGTTAGATTTGACTCCCAAGCAAATTCGCGAATATCTCGATCGCGCGCGCGTGCCACTTTCCCTGGACTTGCGCGTGGGAGACAATCAAGATACTGAGTTGGGCGATTTGTTGGAAGATACCGGTACTACCCCGGAAGATTTTGCCCTGCAAGCTTCCCTGCGGACTGACTTAGACCAACTGATGGCGGAACTGACTCAGCAACAGCGAGAAGTCCTCGCCTTGCGCTTCGGTTTAGAAGACGGGCAAACCTTAACTTTGGCAAAAATAGGCGATCGTCTGAACATCAGTCGGGAACGGGTGCGGCAAATTGAACGGGAAGCTTTGACAAAACTCCGCAAGCGCAAGCAAGATATCAACGATTATCTCGCCAGCTAGGCAGGTTGGGGATTTGCGATCGGGTCTGGCCCACTCGCAATCCCCAATCTAAAATCGTAAAAACCGCCGCCTTTAATTCGGTTGTGCCCACTTGGTTGCTGCGACTGTCCTGCTACATTAGTAATTACTTGGTAATAAATATCAGCAGCGATCGGATAAAGGTTATTTAATTTAACCGCCCGCGTCTAAAATAACAAGCTGTCTCTGAAACGGAGGTACTCGTGAGCAACTCATCTAATAAATCCCCAGAATTCTTTGAAGAAGAAGGAGAAAATGCCAATTTATTATGGCAATACGTGCAGTCAATGGCCCCCGACACTGTTTCTCAGTTGTCTAAGCCGACTTCTCACGAAGTGTTTCAAGTAATGGAGCGAAATATTGTAGGGCTTTTAGGGAATTTGCCTTCGGAACACTTCGGGGTGACAGTTACTACCAGTCGCGAACATTTGGGTAGATTGCTCGCCTCGGCTATGATTAGCGGTTATTTTCTCAAAAATGCCGAACAGCGAATGACTTTTGAAAAGTCCATTCAAGCCAGTGAGAGACACGGCTCGGATGATTAGTTGATTATTAACATTTAAGCTGTACCAGTGTCAAGCCCCCTTCGGAAGATGGGGGCTTAAGATTTTAGATTTTAGATTTTATAGCAGTTGACAGTTGACAGTTGACAGTTGACAGTTGACACAAAAGCCGATCGTTGGGTTGCACAGTACGGAAATCAAACGGTTTATGCTATGGGCTATAGGCTCTATTCATGAAGTTATTTATGTGCTCACCGCTGTGGCGATTGCTATAGATTGTTGATTTATTAAATAATTGAATAATTATTGATATTATTACCAATTACCAATTACCAATTACCAATTACAAATTATGTCTCTTACTCCTGTGACCCACAAAGTTATCGGCGTTGCTGCGATCTGGAACGACCGACAACAAATTTTGATTGACAAACGCCGAAATCACGGACTGCACGGCGGTTTTTGGGAGTTTCCGGGGGGTAAAATAGAGCCAGGGGAAACGATCGAAGCTTGCATACAAAGGGAAATTATGGAGGAGTTGGGGATTGTCGTAGAAGTGGGCGATCGCCTGATTACAATTGACCACGACTACACTAAATTTACAGTTAGGCTCTACGTGTACCACTGCCGCCACATCAGCGGGGAACCGCAAACGATCGAATGCGATGAAATTCGCTGGGTGACACTCGATGAAATTGACCAATTTACTTTTCCCAAGGCAAACGAACAGATTATCGCTGCACTGCGTTCAAGTTGAACTGTGATGTCAAATTCGGTTGCAACTGTCAACCATCAACTATCGACTATCAACTATCAACCATCAACTATCGACTATCAACTATCGACTATCGACTATCAACTATCAACTATCAGCTATCAACCCTCAACTATCGACTATCAACTGTCAACTGTCAACTGTCAACTATCAACTATCAACTGTCAACTGTCAACTGTCAACTATCAACTATCAACTGTCAACTGTCAACTATTTTTGAATTGGCAGGGTAAAGTGAAAACAACTGCCTCGATCGGGTACGGAGTCTACCCAAATTTGACCGTAGTGGGCGCGGATGATGCCTTGACACAGAGACAGTCCAATGCCGTAACCGTCTGTTGATTTATCTCGCTGCAAGCGAAAGCTGTCTTCAAAAATCTTCTCGCAATTTTCTTCAGGAATTCCCGGGCCGCTGTTGCAAATGCTGACTTGAACTTTGTAAGCGGTGCGGTGGAGAATTGAAAGATTAACAGTTCCTTGGTCTGGCGTGTACTTGCTGGCGTTGTCAAGCAGGTTGACCATGACTTGTTTGATGCGATCGGGATCGGCATAAACCAAGGGCAAATCTGCGGGAATGTCTGTTTCTAAATTCAGACTTTTAGCCTGAAATTTGTCTTGAAATTGCAGGATTACATCTTGACAAATCGCCCCCAGTTCGATTTTTTTGGGTTCGATGTGGAGTTGAGCGTTTGTACCCCGGGCAGCTTGCAGGATATCTGTAATCATGCGATCGACAATTCGGATTTGGCGGCGGGCTTGTTTCATCAAATGAGCCGCCAGAGTCGGTGTCAAACGCGACTTTTGCCCCTCTTTCACCTTCTGATTTGACTCCAAAGTCTCCAAAGCCAAAGATGCGGCTGTCAAGGGATTGCGCAAGTCGTGAGCCAGCATCGCAATAATCCGGTCTTTCAACTGCAATTGCTCTTGCAGGTGTTCTTTTTCCTGTTTGAGCCGAAAAACTTCATCCGCAAGCTGCACCAGTTCAGTGGCGCAAGCAACGGAATAGATGGGTTTTGGGTCTGCCTTCTTTGCAGCCAGAGCCGAAGCAGACTGCTGCCCAGGTGCGTATTCTTCTACAGAACGCTGCCAGCGGGGCCACCAGTGTTCGAGTTGGGCGATCAAATTGCTGCCGGCGAGAGTTTGTCGCGGATCGGGATGAATTTTGAGCAGGGAGGGAGTGGCTACAAGTTTAAAGTGTTCGGCTAAATCCGGCTGTTCTCCTACGTCGATGACTTGAAGCTCAAAGTCGCACTCTGCCTTCAAATCCTTTAGGTACTTGCGGATGTGTCTGGTCTGTTCCCTAGAAGAGGGACGCTTGTCTACGAACAGCAAAAGCTGTAAAAGCGGCGCGGAATTTGCCGGCTGTTCGGGAGAACAGTCGGTGTCGCCGGTGCCGGGTGTCGGATGGACGCTGTTGACTTTTTCGATCGGGTGAAAATAATTGACCATTGCCGAGCCGAGTTATTTCACTTCTACTTTAATTTAATACTTACTTTAGATTTATGCTATTGTCCGATGATTTCATTACGGCGGGCCAATGACATTTTTGAGATGGAAGAAAAATGAGTCGCTGCAGGTGGTGGTGAAAGTGGCGATCGCCTTTTTTGTGCTGTGCCTGCTGCTGACGCTGCACCGCTACTACAGCTTTTACGCTACATACGACCAAGGCATTTTCAATCAACTTTTTTGGAACGGCACTCGGGGTCACTTGTTTGAGAGTTCCCTGTCTTCGGCTTTGTCCACTAATGTCGTCCACCACAACGAGCTCCCGTCCGTATCTTACTACCGGTTGGGGCAGCATTTCACCCCGGCGCTGATGCTGTGGCTGCCAATTTACTCGCTGTTCCCCTCGCCCGTCACTTTGACGGTGTTGCAGGTGACTTTAATTACAGCGGCTGGTTTAGTGCTCTGGGCTCTCGCCAGACACCATCTAGAACCGCGGTTGTCGGCGACAATTGTGGTGAGCTATTACGCAGCTAACGCGGTTATCGGCCCGACTTTGGGCAATTTTCACGATGTTTGTCAAATTCCGCTTTATGTCTTCGGCTTGCTGCTGGCGATGGAGAAGCGCACTTGGCCGCTGTTTGGGATTCTGGCAACTTTAATTTTGGCCGTGCGAGAAGATTCGGGAATTGTGTTGTTTGGCGTCGGAGCTTACATGATTTTGAGCCGGCGCTACCCTCGGACTGGTTTGGCTGTCTGCATTCTCAGTTTTGGTTACACGATCGTCCTGACTAATCTGATTATGCCTTTGTTTTCTGCTGATATCTCCCAGCGGTTTATGATGGAACGCTTCGGTCAATATGCCGATGGAGATGAAGCTTCGACGCTGGAAATTCTTTGGGGAATGGTTAGCAATCCCGGGCGGTTGCTGGCTGAGCTATTTACGCCGTTTTTTGGTAAGATTAGATACCTGCTGGGGCAGTGGTTGCCGTTAGCGTTAATTCCTGCCGTAGCGCCCGCCTCTTGGACGATCGCAGGCTTCCCGCTGCTGAAGCTATTTTTAGCGAAAGGAGAGTCGGTGCTGGCGATTAATATTCGCTATGCGATGACTGTGGTTCCAGGGCTGTTTTACGGCGCGATCCTGTGGTGGGCCGGGCGCCAAAAGGAAGAGGATAAAATTAGGAGGGGAGAACAAACAATCTTGCGTTTTCCGAATGCGGTGTTTCCTTTCCCTTCGTCTTCAAAGTTTCGCCGGTTTTGGGCGTTTTGCATCTGCTTGTCGCTATTTTTTACCTTCACGTCTAACCCAAATCGGACTTTTTCGTTTATTTTGCCCGATGCGATCGATCCTTGGGTGCAGGTTCCTCTGATCAGACAGTGGCAGCACGTTTCTCAAGTGCGGCCGCTGTTGGCTCAAATTCCTGCTGGTGCTAGCGTGGCTGCAACAAATACTATTGTGCCGATTTTGTCAAGCCGCCGCGAAATTCTCAGGTTTCCGATGTTTGAACTGCGGAATGATGCGGGAGAGGCAGTGAAGATGGAATATGTAATTGCCGATATGTGGCAGTTGCAGCAGTATCAGGCTGCGTTTAGGCGGGAACGGGGACAGTTGCAGGCGATCGTGCCGGCGATCGATCGAATGTCTAAATCTGGAGAGTACGGCATTGTTGGCTTTGAAGACGGCGCGATTTTGATGCGTCAGGGTGCTGTTTCTGACTCTGCACCGGCTGCGGCTTGGACTCGTTTTCGCCGCGAGTTGGAACCGATTTTGAAGCAAGGGTAATCGGGTACGCGCGATCGCCCGAAACGGGCGGTGCAGCCCAAATATTCCAGAAACCGGGCCCGATCGCAATTCCTGCAAAAACCCGGTTTCTGCATAATTTTCCGTCCTTGTTGCTGTCAAATGTCAGCCCAGCGGCATAAATTGGCGATCGACCAACATTTTAGGCTGGGTATTATACAATAAATCTGTTAATCATAAACATTAAGATATATAAAAGGTTTGGAGGGAAGAAAGATGAAAATTTTGGTATTGGCATGGGAGTTTCCTCCCAGAATAGTAGGCGGTATCGCCCGCCACGTATCGGAACTGTATCCAGAATTGGTGAAGCTGGGCCACTCGATTCACTTAATTACAGTAGAGTTCGGGCACGCGCCGATGTACGAAGTGGTGGAAGGAATACACGTGCATCGGGTGGTGGTGGGACACGCCAGGGACTTTTTTCACTGGGTAGCCAACCTCAACCAAAGCATGGGCCACCAAGGCGGCAAACTAATGCTAGAAGAAGGCCCCTTTGATTTGATCCACGCTCACGATTGGCTGGTGGGAGATGCGGCGATCGCCCTCAAGCATACCTTTAAAGTACCGCTAATTGCCACCATCCACGCCACCGAATACGGGCGATTCAACGGCCTCCACAATGACGGGCAGCGCTACATTAACGCCAAGGAAAACGACCTCGCTTACAACGCTTGGCGCGTCATTGTTTGCAGCGATTATATGCGGCGGGAAGCCGAACTGGTACTATCGACTCCGTGGAACAAAATAGAGGTAATTTATAACGGAATTAGACCGGAAAAAAAGCCCCGCTGGCAAGATTTTGACGCGATGAACTTCCGCCGCCAGTTTGCGGCAGACGACGAAAAAATAGTCTATTATGTAGGAAGAATTAGCTATGAAAAAGGCATTGCTGTATTTCTCAATGCGGCCCCTAAAGTAATTTGGGAAATGGGGGGTAAAGCGAAAATTGTCATTGTTGGTGGCGGCAATACAGACCATCTAAAACATTTGGCTTGGCATTTAGGAATTTGGAATAAGTGTTATTTTACTGGCTTCATGTTTGAGGAACATCTCGACAAATTCCAGACGGTGGCTGACTGCGCGGTTTTCCCCAGTCTTTACGAACCTTTTGGGATTGTAGCGTTAGAAAGCTTTGCTGCAAGGGTGCCTGTGGTGGTTTCGGATGCGGGCGGACTTCCAGAGGTGGTGCTCCACACTAAAACAGGGGTTGTTACTGAGGCAAACAATCGGGATTCTTTGGCCTGGGGGATTTTGGAGGTGCTGAAAAATCCGGGTTACGCGCGGTGGTTGGTTGATAATGCTTATGAGGATTTGGAACGCCGATTTAGTTGGTCGAAGTTGGCGATGGAAACCGAGTGGGTGTATCAGCGGGTGGTGGAGGAAAGGGCAGAGGTTGATTGGTGAAATCTCACAGAAGGGTAATTGGTAATGGGGAAAAAGGTAATTGGTAATTGGTAATGGGTAATGGGTAATGGGTAATTGGTAAGGGGTAATTGGTAATCGGTAATTGGTGATTGGTAATTGGTGATTGATGATTGGTGACGGGTGATTGGTAATCGGTAATCAGAAAATACAAAGGGAATTGGCATCTTGAATATTTTTAGGGACATCGAACCCCAACCCAAACGCAGCTTGGTGACTTTATTCACCGCAGGCCTGCTATTCTGGTCGAGTTTGGCTTCGCTACTGCCAACTTTGCCGCTGTACGTTCAATCTGTGGGGGGTACAAAGCAGCAAATTGGCTTTGTGATGGGTGCATTTGCGATCGGGCTTTTGCTATCGAGGCCGCAGTTGGGTAAAATAGCCGATAGCCGGGGGCGAAAACAAGTTTTACTTCTAGGCGTGTCTGTCGCTGCGATCGCCCCTATAACCTACCTGTTCGCTAAATCTGTCCCGTTACTGTTAGTTATTCGCGCTTTTCACGGCATTAGCATCGCCGCTTTTACCACAGCTTACAGCGCTTTGGTCACAGATTTTTCGCCGCCCGGAAAGCGGGGCGAATTAATCGGTTACATGAGTTTGGTAAGTCCTATCGGTTTGGCATTTGGCCCGGCAATTGGCGGATTTGTGCAAGCTTGGGTGGGTTATACTCCTTTGTTTGCGATGTCGGCGGCTTTCGCAGCAATCGGTATATTTTTTACCTGCAAAATTGCGGAACCTAATTTTGCCGAGTTGACAAAATCTGACTCGCTATCTGAGGACAAAAGCACCCAAAAATACTGGCAAATGCTGTGGAACCCCCGGGTGCGGATTCCGGCTTTGGTGTTATTGCTGGTTGGTTTGGTATTCGGAACTTTGAGCACTTTTATGCCTTTGTTTATCCAAGAAACCAAGGTTAATTTGAATCCGGGGTTATTTTATTCTACGGCGGCTGTCGCTAGTTTCGGTCTGCGGTTGGTCACGGGACGGGCTTCGGACAAATACGGCCGCGGCTTGTTTATTTCTGGCGGCTTAATCTGTTACGCCGTGTCTATGTTATTGTTGTATTTTGCTAACAGCAGCGGTGCTTTTTTAGTCGCAGCTTTGTTTGAAGGTACGGCAGGCGGTACTGTTTTGCCGATGATGGTAACGCTGATGTCGGACAGGTGCGAACCTCAAGAAAGAGGTCGTTTGTTTTCGATTTGTATTGGCGGGTTTGATTTGGGGATTGCGGTTGCTGGCCCGACTTTAGGCTTTGTTGCCGAACAAGTCGGCTACAGAAATATGTTTGGTTTGGCTGCGGGACTCGCTGTCTTGGCTTTGCTGATTTTCGCTACTCTGTCTAGCAAGAACTTGTCTGATTCGATGAAATTTGCGATCGGGCGAGGCAAAGATGTTTATGCTTTGAATAGGTGATGACTTCGTATTGTGGGGTGCGTCGCCATGAGATTAGAAATGTCTGAAAGTTTTATTTGGCGTCAGCCTGAGCAAGAAATTTTGCTAGGTGACTGGCAACCAAGTCGATTTGCGTGGGACTTGAGGAATGTTCGGGCGAGCGAGCCAATTTTAGTGAAGGGAAAGCAGGGATTATGGAATCTGATTTTGGAGGCACGATGTACGAGTTTGACGATTTGACAGACAAATTGCTGGAAGTGCCTGTAGTAAAACTTCCATTGGTAGGCACTAAAGAAGGTATTGCCAAATATTTAGCCAGTCTAGAATTAATGGACTGCGTGTGGGAAAGTGACGGCCAATATTACTCTTGCGACGCTAAGGGAGAATTTGCGTACTTTTTGACTAACATTCGGTACGTTCCGCCTCAAGCGTTCAGAGAAGATGAGTTGCAAGTTTTCTTCTGGGACTCATTGCTGCGGATTTGCGGGATTGAAGTTTTCGATCGGAACACAATTCAGTATTTGCATTAGCCGCCAATTTGTTCCGCAGCTTCCATAAAGAATAATCCGGCGATCGCTTTTTACAAAACTCTACAACCATCGATAGTTTTGTTGTCGCCACTAATTAAAACATATTCCAGTTAAGGAAAACAGAGGCTGTGGAATTTAGAAATTTAGCTTTGGGTACAAATTGGGTGAAACCCCAAAAGACCCAAAAGCAAAATTTAAAGGCCAAACGAGCCTAAAAATTTCCCGATAGGGTACGCTACGGGTATGACTCCCTTGGTATAATTCTGCAAGAATCTAAAAGTAAATGGGCTTGGAGGGATTCGAACCCCCGACCTCATGGTTCGTAGCCATGCACTCTATCCAACTAAGCTACAAGCCCCTGTTGCTTTGAGAGTTGAAATTTTAGAGTTAATCTAAAATTGAACAATCTCTGTTCCGCACAGAATCTAACAGTAACACCATTCTCAAAATAATGCAAGACCTTTCGCAAACTTTTTCTAAATTGCCCGATCGGGCACAGCTAACTCACCTCGATCGCAGCGGGGAAGCCCAAATGGTGGACGTTTCGGCGAAAGTGGCAACTGTGCGGCAGGCTGTGGCGGCTGCCAGGGTGCGGATGCTGCCGGAGACGTTTGCGGCGATCGAAGCGGGGAATGCGCCGAAGGGTGATGTGTTGGGCACTGCAAGGCTGGCTGGAATTATGGCGGCGAAACAGACGGCGCATTTGATTCCTCTGTGTCACCCTCTGCCCCTCAGCAGCGTGGAGGTGCAGGTGATACCGGATGTTGGGTTGCCGGGGTATCAAATTCGGGCGACGGTGAAAATTAAGGCGGAAACTGGGGTGGAAATGGAGGCGCTGACGGCGGTTTCGATCGCGGCCCTGACTCTGTACGATATGGCGAAAGCTCTCGAAAAGTCGATCGCCATTGAATCGATTCGCCTGGTAAGCAAAAGTGGCGGCAAGTCAGGAGACTATGAAAATTTAGAGGCATAAATTTCCTGTCTTGAGAGGGAGGCAGAATTCAAAAAGTGGCACTTATGATTAAAATAGGCAGAGAACTACTAATATCAAGTGAAAAACTATGCCTCCTCGTTGGCCCCGCAAACCCGATCGCAAAGATCCAGAGTACCGCCAATTAGATGACCGCATGAATTTTGCGATCCACGTCGGTCTTTTTTCTGCTACCAATTCTGGTTTGTGGTTTGTTCACAATTTGCAAAAGGCTGATTGGCCTTGGGCAGTTACAGTAACGGGTGTATGGGCTCTAGTAGTTTTGGCCCACGCGATTTTCATTTTTGCGATCGCCGATTATTCGCCTCTGACTAAAGATTCGGGCTGATGGCAGTTGTCGGCGATTTGTTAACTGTGTTGATTGATAACAAATAACATTCTGCTTTTTTTTATATGGCTAATACTACGCTGGCGATCGAATCCTTAGCCGCTGAAATAGGCGAAAATGTCTACATAGACATTGCCAAGTGGCATTTGTATCTCCGTGATGCCCACCTGCATACCGTTGTTGCCCAACAACTTTACCCGATGCTGGAAAATGGCAATTTAGATGATGACAAAGTTGGACAAGTTTTGCAAGGAATTTCTGTTAAGTTGGGCGGCGGTAAGCGGGAAGTGCCGCTGGCAGATTTGATTCCGATGCAGTCCCGAGTTCATTTAATGGATGTGCTTGAGGAATTTCAGCGGGATATGTGATACAGCAAATTCCAGGTTTACGAAGTATACCCCAGATAAATCCCCGTAGGGACACAGGCTTTCGCCCTGTCCTACACTTAATAAACCTGGAATACGCTGTATCAATTGTTGATTTGGTTTTGATGCGAGATCCCTTATTTGACTGCAAAGGGATCTCGCTCTTTTCATTATTCCCTAAATCAACCGGAAATTAGCAGAGGTAATCGCATTGGCACTCACTCCAACCATCACACCTAACTGCTCCCCTGTCAAGAGGTTCTTAATAAGAGTCCCCTGAGTATTTTGAGTTATTTCTAACTGACCAAAACTCAAGCCTCCGCTTAATCCAATCAAATCTTGACCCAGGGTAAAATCAGCGATGATATCAAATCCTTGACCAGCTTTTAAGGCAAAGATATCGTTGCCGCTACCGCCAATCAAACTATCATTGCCGATGCCTCCCTCAAGAATATCGTCGCCTTTTCCGCCAGTGAGAGTATCGTTATCTGCACCTCCGAACAGAGTATCATTTCCGGCACACCCTCCCAGGATATCTGCTCCCTCGTCACCGTTGATTAAATCATTACCTTCACCGCCGCAGATGGTATCATTTCCCTGCTGTCCAAACAGATTGTCATCACCTTGACTGCCAAGGATGATGTCGTCACCTTTGCCTCCATATAAGGTGTCATTATCCTTGCCACCATCGATGAAGTCATCATCTTTGTTGCCATAAATGATGTCAATACCTTCGCGGCCGTGTAAGAAGTCATTGCCTTTGCCTCCAAAGATTAAATCGTTACCAGACTCGCCAAGGATGATATCGTTACCTTCATCTCCGTAGAGAGTATCTTCATCTTTGCCTCCGGCGATGAAGTCATTGCCTCGATCGCCATTAATAATGTCATTATCGGCACCACCGTATAAGTTGTCATCCCCGGATTGGCCCTCGAATATGTTGGCCGCATTGCTACCTAGTAATTCATCGTTTTGGGCAGTGCCTATCTGAATCCCGGCTGTGCCGTCTATGGTGTTTTCAACAGAGTTGGGTCGGTTTAAGTTGGGATAGGTAATTTGGTCGCAGATGCACTCATCGTCTGAGAGGTTATTAGTTATTGGCGTGGGAGTTGGTGTTTCCGATGGTGTCGGTGTTTCCGACGCTGTTTCCGATGGTGTTGGTGTTTCCGAGGCTGTTAATGATCGGGTCGGAGCGATCGATCGGGTCGGAGCGATCGGTGTTGGTGTGACGGGTGTGGTGCCAGTGCCGGTGCCGATCTCGGTAGAGTCCTCCGAGCCATATTGTACGTTTTTGACAGTCAGGGGGTTTTCAACATCTGTCGCTTCAATCATCTTGTCAAGAGCAGCATCGGTGTTTTCAGCAAGCGCCTCCCCGATGTTCTTCGTACCAGCCCCCACTTGCTGGAGGTCTTTAGCCACCTCAGCTAACATCGCCTTTTCCACTTGAGCGATGCGAAGCGCCGCCTCTGCGATCGAGGTATTGCTGGCTGCAATATCGCTGATGCGCTGATTGCCAGCAGCAATGATTTTTGCCACATTGCCTGCTACGCTGGCAACTTCTGGCTTTTGCACGCTTTGGGCAACTGACTCAATCAACTTCTGCAACAGAGCCGGATCGCTCAAATTTACAGGAGTTCCCGGCTCTACAACCTTAGATAGCTCTCCGATGACTTTTGTGGCAATCTCCACCTTAGAAAGATTGGAAGCACTGGCAAATAAATTGGTCACCAAGACAATTGCAACTTGAACCTGAACGTGCGGGCTGTAGATAATTAACCCAGTAAGTTCATTGTCCCGCATCGCTTCGATGGCATCGTAATTGCCCAAGTCAACATCTGCCGGAATTCCCAAAGCCGCCTGCACCTTGGCTTGAGCCTCTTCTGCATCCATTCCTTTGCGCTCTAACTCGCTGACCAAAGTCGTCAGCGGAGTGATGGTCGTACCTTCTGAAGCAAACAGGGGCGTTTCCAGAGGCAAATTCGTGGCAGTATTGATGCCACCAATTCCCACCACCCGGCCCTCTTCCGGGTCTAGGAAACCGCTTTGGTTGGTATCGAAATTGGGAACAAAAATATCTAAATCATAGGTACCGTCAGCGTTAGTAATCGTAAAGGGTTCGTCGGTATCTAAAATTCCATTAAAGTTGGCATCGAAGAAAACCTCAGCCCCAGTCACTTCACTGTTAAACAGCTTTCCAATACTTTTACCGATTGATTTGCCTACATTGGCGACTGCCTTCACACCACTGCTAACGCTCTGAACGGTATCCTTAATAGCCGTTTTAGGACCTTGGCTAATCATGTTGAAGGGTAGAGTCAGCACCGAACCCACAACGTTTCTGCCAGTGTTAGCTAACTTATTGATCGGTTCTAATATGGGAGCCGGAAAAATCCTTTTGATAACAGGGTTATCTGTTATAGCAACAGCTAAGTTTAAAGCGCGGTAAGCCGGATTGAAATTCAAATAGGTCTTGCCCGTAGCCTCAGCAATTCCTCTAACTGTAAAGGATTTTGGCAGAACTGGAAAGGGAACAAACACATCGAACAAGCTGGGAGATTTTGATGTCCCTTGGGGAGTGGTAGAGTTTCCAGTTTCCCAACCAAATTTTGCCAGTGGGAAAGTTGCCAGGTTGTTCTCGTACAGGGTTGTCTTTAACGGCCCAATACCTGCTGTGGCTCGAATATCCAACGAACCATTAATTGTGCCGGAAACTGAATTGATGATATTCCAAGGTTGGGCGCTGTTGAGGACAGTATCTATCTCGGAAGCCCGCAATTTTCCATCGCTTTTACCTTCTCGCTCTCCAACATCTCGCAAATCGACGTTGACATTTCCCTTGATTCCCCCCAGGATGTAAAAATCGGCTACCTTAATATCTGGGCCAGCTTTGGCAGCGATATTTGCGGAGAGTGTCAGTTCTGGAACATCTTGGCCAGTTCCGTCAGCGTTCTTGCGATCGCTGACATAAAAGCCATCTCTTAACAATTGGATTTTATCCGAGGCGTAGTTCGTTGCTTTCCACTGTTGCAGTCCGTAGGTGTCGTAGCCAAATTTTAGGTCAGCCTTTGCTTTCAAGTTTCCTTCAAAGCCTACACTCACCGGTGGGAAAGGAGGCAGAGGCTTTGTAATATTTATCGGCACATCCAAATCCAGATTGTCCAAATTCAGGGTCACAATTGGGACATCTGGTTTGCCTAAAAGTAGCTGGATGGCTGTTTCTGGCTTAGTGATAATTGGCACGTCCAGTCCATCAACCACCTCTAACGCTGTCAAAACTGCGGCAGCTTTCGGATCTTTTTTCTTAAGCTCTTCCTTGCCTATTTTAACGATAGCTTTAGCCTGCGGAGATGTTTTCTCGAACTCTTCTATCCGTTTTAACGGGTTGTAATTATCTAGCTTAAAAGAGCCGAGATCCATCAAAATAGTGTCATTGTTTGTGATGGAATCGTTAACCAGCTTAGTCACCCGGTCTAACTTGACGATTGTTTCTATGAAGCCGGTGGATATCGGGCGGCCTGACAAACTGGAAAGGGTAGATACCATTTCGATGACACTGACCCGCTTCCGGTTGTTATCTATATCCTTAAACAAATTCTCCATCCCGATTTTGGAAAATATCTGCGTGTCCGCATTCAGGAAATCAATAACTGGTCGAAAGGGTTTAAGAACCTGGTCAACCTTAGTGAAAACAGGTTGGGCAATGCCGGTTATAAATTCGCCAAAATCGAGTTTTGCATTATTGACCTCAACATTGGGTATGCTAGCAGAACTGACGGAGTTACCGTTGACGTAATCAGCTTTTGGAAACCCGAACTTCATCTCGAAGACCAAGTTGGGGAATGCTTTGCTGACCACATTTGTCCGGCCTTTCAGGCTCAGATCCCCACTGGTGGAGAATGTAGACTGAGATAAGTTTTGCGGGTTGTAGGAACCATTGAGTTCTGCCTCGGTTAGGCGATCGCCATCATTGATACCTCCCAGATTATCTAAGTCATTCAGCTTGAGCTGATATGTACCGCCAATTTGAGTGCGGTTGCCATTGGTGGTATTTTCGTTGAGGGTGGCTGGGAAAAATCCTAGTTTTGCAGAAGTCTTGAACGAGTCATTTAGACCAAACCCCAGGTTAGTCGTCAGATTCGTTTTGCTGGTATTGATATAGTTGCCAAAAGTTTTGCTGTTACCCAGGCTGAAGTTTAACTGATAATCGAGGTTGGCATTGCCATTACCATCGGCGTTAAAGCTAAGGGCAGGCATTCCTAAATCTTTGAGGACGTTAACTGTGCCGAGTTGATATTTCCGATTTACTGCAATATCCCAGGTGCGTTCCTCATTAGTGGTATTCTTTTGAACCGTAATGTTGAAGTTAGCTCCTAGAGAATTCCGCAGGTTGGTTTGCAACTGCTCTGCCGTTAAATCGCTTCCTGTTTTCAGCGCATTAACGAGGCCATTTTTGAAGCTGCCAATAAATTCTTGGTTGAGGTTCTGGAAGGGGCCGACAATGGGGAGCTTAATACTTTGCTGTTCTTTTTTTACGATTTCGTCCAGCTTGACCAATCCCTTTTCTACAATCGAAAAAACGTGAGAATCAATGTCGTTGGTGGTGAAATTCCAAGCAGTTGCGCCTGTAGTGCCGGCATAATTGTTACCTGCTAAGTCTTTAATTGCACCGGCGGCAATTTCAACGTAATAATCAGTGCCGGGCGCTAA
>NZ_JAUBVK010000020.1:0-74069 GCF_036705795.1 Microcoleus sp. ARI1-B5 | reverse complement strand
CCGGCATAATTGTTACCTGCTAAGTCTTTAATTGCACCGGCGGCAATTTCAACGTAATAATCAGTGCCGGGCGCTAAATCTGCTGTGGGATTAACGGTGACTGTACTGCCAGTAACAGTGACATTGGCCGCTGTGACATTGATAGTTTCTACAACTGAGTTATCTGAGACTTTCTTGATGACAATATTGCCCGTGCCTTTTTGTACGGCTTCACTCAAGTTGACTACTAAATTAGCAGCAACTGCAACACTGGTGGCGTTGTCTGCGGGGGTGAAAGTGCTGGCTGTAGGTGGTGTGGTGTCGAGTAGGGTAATCGTTCCATAGGTATTACTATTATCAGTAGCAGTGGTACTGGCATTTGTGGCAGAATTACTACTGTAGGTCACTCCTGATGCTGTTACCGTTGCACCAGCGTTCACGAAAATAGCACCGCTTTTGGCCTGACCGAGCTGAGCGCTAAATCCGCCCGCACCTCCAGTGGCGCTGTTGTTATTAAACGTGGCATTCGTTAGCATCAGAGAACCATTGCGGATGAAGATGGCTCCGCCTAATCCAGCTCCGCCGCCACCACCAGCGTTGTAACCATTGCCGCCGAAACTGCCTCCTAAGCCACCGCCGGTATTCCCGCTACCACCACCGCCACCAAAGCCACCATTACCACCAAGGCCATCGGTAGAACCGTTAGCAGCAATGCCCGCATTACCACCACCGCCACCGAATCCTCCAGAACCGCCTTGACCCGATACACCGCTAAACTGGCTAGCACCACCGGCACCGCCGCCACCAAATTCACCTCCTTGACCGCCGTTGGTACCATTAGCACTGACAGCGCTGAGGCCACCGCCGCCACCGCCACCGAACCCTCCGCTGCTAGCAACTCCACTATTGCTGGTTGTGCCGCCCGTGCCGCCGGTACTACCAAAGAAGCTACTGCCACCACCAGTACCCCCACCAGTGGTGCCATTAGTCCCACTGTCACTAAGTCCGCCGCCGCCACCCCCACCACCGGGTTGGTAGCCACCTGAGCCACCGACTCCGCCGAAGCCGCCACCACCCCCACCACCATTAGAAGCGCCTCCATTACCGCCTACTGCCTGGTTCTGGGTAAAGGTAACATTATTGATGGTGACTTGAGCAGGCAGTGAAGTTCCGTTGCCATTTATAAATAATGCACCACCAGCCCCTAGTCCACCACCACCGCCAGCAGCACCATTGCCACCATTGCCGCGTCCGCCATGCAGGGTGAGGTCGCTAAAACTTACTGTGCCTTGGTTAACAAAGAACAGGCGCACATCACCGTTGTCATTAATCCCATTATTATTGGCATCCCCACTAATCTTCAGGAGGTTCAGCCCAGTCCCCTGGATGCTCACACTGTCATCGACGATTAGTTGCGAATTGAGGCGGATGGTTTGGGAGGTGTTAAATATACTGGGATCGAAAATAATGGTGTCTGCACCGATCTGGGTGTTGGCTTGGGCGATCGCCTCGCGCAATGACCCAGCTCCACTGTCGTTGGTGTTCCTCACGGTAAAGGTGGCAAGTACCCCGTCATACTTCTGTGCTTCTTGTGGCTGAAAAGCTATGGGAGTCTCAATGTTGCCGATGTTTACCTCCAATTCCCAGTCGCCCCCTAGTGCTGCATTCCCCGTCTTGTCGGTAGATGCTGCCACATCTGCCCCTGTTATTTCACTGAGGCGCTTTACGAAGTTTTCTCCAACTTCTCCGGCTGCTACGTCGCAGCCATAAAGTAGGATATCGCCATTTGCTGTCAGGGCATTTCCCCACTGTTTTAGCCGATCGCTGAAAGTTTCTAGGTTATTGTCATTGAGTACGTCAGCACCGAGTTTTAAACTGCCTTCGCTGCCGTGAGAAACTATATGAACTGCTTCAATATCTTTTTTATCTGCCAAGGCGTTAGTAATTTGGTCGATCGCGCTGGAATTTTCATTTAAAACCACAATTTGAGCGGGATCGATGCCTTGGAGCAGGCTTTGATAATCTTGTACTGAGGAGTCAACGAAAATAATTTGCTTGTTCATGGTTGGTACGTTCATAATTGCTGAAATTCTTTATATCTATTGTTTACATTCAAGTGGGGCCGGGGTTGAAACCCCCGCCTCGCTTAAGTCCTCGCTAGGAGGACTGAAGAATTTATTAGTCCTATTGCTCAAATCTATCGATCGGTAAAATTGTTAGCCCGTTCCCCTTTTTCACTGGAAATGAACACGGAAAACTCATTGTCTTCGCTCGTGGCTGACAACATTCGATCGACTTGCGCCCCCAATAGGGGAAGTCATAGCAGCGTTAAACCGGGGATTTTGTCGTAGTAGTGCAGCCAGTAAAGTAGAGCCTGAGCGCGGTAGTCCTGATATGAAGTGGGCTTTCACTGGCTTTGTGTGGGAATGGGTATATAACTTAGATGCAACCTAAATGTATCATACTACAGACATATCTTTTATAGCATATTTTTATTTAACAGTTCGCAACACAACATCAAGGTTTACGATATCTTTACAATCTAGACATCGTGGGTTGGCTTTCCCTATCTCTATCATTGCTTCGGGCCCCTGCCTCTGTAAAGTCGGAAAAGTCGGATCGTAAAGTCGGAAAAGTCGGATCTTTGCCATGAGGACATAATTTAGATATCCAAGAGAGGCTGTGGCTATGAGGGTGTATTTTTTGATCGTAAATTTATTTTCCCTGTTTGCCAGACAGCATTAAGGTTGACGATATCTTTACAATCTAGACATCGCCCTTGTTAATTACTTTGGAACTTTAACCGCAGATGGTGGCGGATATACGCGCTATGGACGCTTCGGAGTGTTGGTTTGTATTTAAGGGCGAGAGCCTTTTTTGGTCTTTTTTGGATTTAAGGGCGATCGCACTTTTGTTGATTCCTTAAATCTGCCGCAAATTTCCGATATTTATTTGCGAAAACGGCCGCGAATGCGATCGACAAACATCTCAACTTCCGGCAACTTCATCTGATTAACAAAAATGGCAAAAACTCCCAGCCCAGCGAAACTTGCCACACTCAACTGCACTAATTGAATTACTAAACCTTCAGTACCCAAAACTCTTTGACAGCCTTGCAGAGCAGCCAAGGTCACGAAAGCAGTTAGAGAACTGCCAGAAGCTAACCCCAGAAAGGGCAAACTCCACTCCCGCCAAGGCAGACCGCCAAGCTTTTTATCTAATAAATACAAAAGCATAATCATCGAAACAAGATTCACTCCCACCGTCGCCAGAACTAATCCGGGCGCGCCGAAAGCTCCTGCTAACAAATAATCTAGCAGTCCGTTCAAAAATATATTGATAATACTGATACGAAAAGGCGTTTCTCCATCTCCCAAAGCGTAAAATACCCGTACCAAAACGTCGCGACCCAAATACACAAACATTCCAATACTGTAAGCCATCAAGAGCGGCGCGACAAACTGCGAGGCTGACTGATTAAAAGCATAGCGTTCGTAAACAACGCGGACGATCGGCCCGGCAAGTGTTACCATTAAAGCGCTCAGCGGTAGCATTGTCAGCGCTGTCAAAATTAAAGCTTGACGAATTTTATCTTTTAATTCCGGCCAGTCTTTGGGTTCGGCAAGGCGAGAAAAAATTGGCAAAAATGGTACTAAAATTACATTAGAAATAATGCCTAAAGGAGTCATAACTAACAAGCCTGCATAGCCCATGGCAGATGCAGCTTGAGGGATGTAGGATGCGAAAAATAGGTCGGTATAGACATTAATTTGCAGCATTCCCGATGATAAGGTAGCAGGAACCATCACCTTAACTACTTCTTGCACTCCGGGGCGTTTAAAATTAAACCGCAAGCGCAATTTTCCCAAGCCCGCGCGCCACTGCGCCACCAGTTGCACCAACCACTGCAAAACTGCTCCCGCTAAAGTTCCCCAAGCTAACACTAAGCCGCCAATTAGTGCGTATTCTGGCTGAGTAATTTTGTCTCCGAGTTGCAGTGCGAGAATCCCCAAACCGCCGACAAGTGCAACGCTGGAAAATAAAGGGCTGATGGAAGGAAGCCAGTACATATCGGCGGCGTTGAGAGTGCCGAAACCAATGCCGATTAAGCCTGAAAGTAAGGCCATCGGCGCCATAATCCGAAATTGTTGGACGGCAATTGCTTTGATTTCTAAACCTTCTGCTGTTCTATTTAATCCCGGTGCTACCAAATCGATCGCCGGATCTGCAAAAATAATTAAAGCGACTGTTACCAACAGCAATATGCCGCCGACTAAGGTGGTGATAGTCTCTACTAAGGGTGCTGCTTCTTTTTTGTCGCGGCGGGATAAAACGCTGACTATGGCGCTGTGAAAAGGCCCGTTGATGCCTCCGAGCAAAATAAATAAGAAACCGGGGATGACGTAGGCGTAGTTGTAGGCATCGACGGCGACACCGACTCCAAAGGCTGCGGCGATCGCAATTTGGCGCACCATGCCGAAGACTTTGCTAATTAGAGTGGCGACTGCGACAATGCCGGCAATGCCTGCTAGGGAACGAGAGGGCTTCTGTGATTCAGACACAAATGGTTACAAAGGCTAGTGCTAAAAGGCTTCACTAAGTTTAATCGCAAATCGGGAAAATCGTAACATGAATTCAGAAAAATTCTATTCCCAATTACCTTTACTTAATAATTTTCGCGATATTACTGAACCCGAGAACTTTGTTGATGTGCCCGATGACTGGTACATTATTGTCACAGATATTCGCGGTTCTACCAAAGCGATTGAAGCTGGACGCTACAAAGATGTTAACTTATTGGGGGCTTGTTCGATCGTTGCTGTTTTGAATGTAGCGGGCAAAACAGAGATTCCGTTTGTGTTTGGCGGCGATGGCGCTTCTCTGTTAATTGGACCGCAAGTTTTACCCCCTGCCCAGGAAGCTTTGCTTGCGGTGCAACAAATGGCTAAAACCGCATTTAACCTTGATTTGCGAGTGGGCGCAGTGCCAGTAAAAACTGTGGTGGCAGCTAATTATCCGGTTAAAATAGCTAAGTTTAAAGTTTCCGAAAATTACAGCCAAGCTGTTTTTTTTGGCGGTGGCTTAACCCGTGCTACTGAACTTATTAAATACCCTGCTGCTGGGAATATTTACCGTTTTAAAAAAAAAGTGGCATTTCTGCAACAGCCGATTTTTCGGGATTGGAGTGCCGGTGGCAGGATATTCCCAGCAATTACGGGGAAATAGTAACGCTGCTGGTAATGGTGCCAGAAGATTTCGGTCAGCAGAGCCATCAAATTTATAGAAAAGTTTTAAAAATAATCGAATACATTTACGGCAATGAAGATTGTTTAAATCCGATCTCTCGTCAAAATCTTAAATTGACATTGAATAGCGCCAAGCTGATTAAAGAAACTCTAGTTAGGGCGAAAAGTTCGAGTTCGTTAGACCGCCAAATGTATTTATCAAAAATACAGTTAGAGACGGCGCTTGGTTCGCTGCTAATGAATTTTAAAGTGAAGACGCCAGAGGTGGATTGGGGAGTTTATAAAGATAATGCGATCGCAGCTACGGATTATCGCAAATTTGATGATATGTTGAGAATGGTAATTTCGGGCAATGAGTCGCAGCGAAAAAAATTGACGGGGTACTTGGAAAAGAACTACCGTGAAGGCAAGCTGGTTTACGGTTTGCACGTTTCTGACAGGGCGTTGATGACTTGTTTGGTGTTTGAACGCAGCGGCCGACAAGTGCATTTTATAGATGGCGCTGATGGAGGTTATGCTTTAGCTGCTAAGGAGATGAAAGAAAGATTGAAGTAGATTTATTATCAAGGTTCGCAGCATCGGACTAAAGTCCTCAAAGCTGATTTATTAAGGACTTGCATTCCGAACGATCGAACCTTGCTCTGTGTACCTGTTTAGTGCTATCATTTTTTAAAGTTAATTTAATCTAGTCAAGTAAGAAAAATTTAGGAGATTGGACTTTGCTGAAACTTTATTATCATCCGCTCTCTACTAATGCTCGCCGTGTCTGGATTGCTTTGCTGGAAAAAGAGATTGAGTTTGAATTGGTGGCCCTCAAATTAAATGGCGATCAGTTGCAACCGGATTTTTTGGCTATTAGCCCTTTTCACCACGTCCCGGTTTTGGCTGATGGGGATTTTCATGTAATAGAAAGTCTGGCTATTCTTGATTATCTGGAAGCTAAGTATCCGGCGATCGCACTATTGCCACAAAATGCTCGGGATTTGGCGATCGTCCGCATGGTACAAACGGTCACAGTCAACGAATTGACACCAGCGCTGAGTCCCTTTGTCCGCCAGACTTTCGGTGGCGCAGGCGACCCCGAGAAGCTGGAAAAAGCTGGACAGCAAGTGGTGGCGGTACTGAGGTTTTTTGAGGATTTGTTGGGCGATACACCTTTTTTTGGCAGCAACACGATTACCCTCGCGGATGTTGTGGCTGGCGTTTCCGTGCCTTGGCTGCCCCAACTAGGCCTGTCGTTAGAGGAATACCCCAAATTGGAGGATTGGTGCGATCGCTTAAATTCCCGCCCTTCTTGGGAAGAAACACAAGCCAGTCCCGAACTGGTGGAAGCTTTTAAAGCGCAGATGAAACAGTTGATGAAAGGTCAACAAAGTTAGCCTTTGAATGATGAGATTAATGAGTTGAGAAAAGAAGATAAACAGTTGACAGTAGACGGTTGACAGTTGACAGTGATTTACGGTTGACAGTGATTTACGGTTGGGTGGGGGCGGGTTTTTGAGATTGTCAATTATTGGCTGGTATTGTTGGTTAACCCGCCCCTACAAGAATTATGTCTATTTACTAATGCCCCAGGCCCCATGACTGACTTAATTTACAAATATCCTCCTCTTTTACACGGAACTCTCATCAAGCGGTACAAGCGATTTTTCGCCGAAATCGAGCTAGCTTCGGGAGAAATCATCACCGCGCACTGTCCGAATACTGGCCCGATGACTGGTGTTTATATTCCCGGAAATCCTGTGCTAGTATCTCCCAGCGACAATCCCAAACGCAAGTTAGCTTATACCTGGGAATTAATTAAAGTTTGCGATACTGTGCCAACTTGGGTGGGAGTTAATACTGGGCTACCAAATCGAGTGATTAAATTAGCTTTGGAATTGCGCTTGTTTCCTGAGTTGGGAAATTACAGTTTAATTCAGCCGGAGGTTGCTTACGGGAAAGATAATAAAAGTCGAGTTGATTTTTGGCTGACTGGTGGGGAAAAACCGATTTTTGTAGAAGTTAAAAATACAACTTGGGTAAAAGATACATTGGCTTTGTTTCCCGATACGGTGACGGAGAGAGGACAGAAACATTTGCGGGAATTGATGGAAGTGGTGCGGCTGGGTTCGAGGGCTGTAATGCTGTATTTTATCAATCGCGGGGATTGTACGGATTTTGCTCCGGGGGATAGTGCCGATCGCCTTTACGGAGAATTGTTCAGACAGGCCATCAGTGAAGGTGTGGAAGTTTTGCCTTGCCGGTTTGACGTAACTCCCGAAGGCGTGCGGTATTTGGGATTGGCAAAAGTGGATTTACTAACCCCTAAATGATTGGTTTAAATTGCCTGCATTTCTCCATCGTTCTCGACATTAGCGACGCCCTTTACACTCTTTAGTCCTTCTAGTTTCGACTGAGAAACTTCTCCAGTAATGATGCCAATCACAGGTAACACCTCATCGACTTTCATTCCCGCCGACTCTAAGGCAGTGACAACAGATTGAATTACCGATAAGTTTTGGTCGTCAACAGTCACTATGATGCGCTCTACTTGTTCGTCAGACATATTCAGCCTCCTTTGTCTTCTGTTAGGTCCCCGACTTCTTAAAGAAATCGGGGAGCTAGGTATTGTGTATTAAGGAGCTTGCAGCAACCCACTTCCAACGCGATCGTTTGGTAATGGTAGTGCCATAGCATGGGAAGTGAGCACTTGCCAAAGTTGAGAACCCCGTTTACCAGTCCATTGGGCATACAGGGCAGCGAGTCCCGCTACGTGAGGTGTAGCCATGCTAGTGCCACTGAAGGTAGCATAACGCCCTTTATTCACAGGGACTGATGAGTATACATTCACTCCTGGAGCAGCGATATTAACTTTTGCCCCGATCGAGCCGCCCGACGGAGACGAGAAGTCAGGCACTTGGAGACAGCTATCGAGGGCTGCAACAGCCATAATCGACGCGCTATTGGCTGGTTGTCCCACTGTTCCAGGCCCGTGGTTGCCGGCGGCTGCCACGATCAGACACCCATTTTGCAGTGCCCGACGGCCGACAGTTTCGTAGGCAGTAGACGGTGTGGGAAGGGTGTTTCCTAAGGACATGGAGATTACTTGACACCCGTTGACGATCGCCCATTCCATCCCAGCGAGAATCCAGCCACTATTGCCGCTACCGGCATTGCTCAACACTTTACCCGCATAAATGGTCGATTCGTAAGCAATTCCGTACCTGCGGCCGTTGAGATCCTTGAACCCGCAGGCTGTTCCAATGCAGTGCGTGCCGTGACTGTTGCCATCCTGTACGTCCTCCCCTGGTACGAAAGACTGCGACACGATCGATCGACCATTGAAGTCCGGATGCAATAAATCCATCCCCGTATCCAGCACGGCAACTTTCATGCCATTACCAGTCAACTTAGAGCCGAGCGCCTTCGTTGCCTTCAAACCCCAAGTAGACTCGATATCATCAGCAAAACATTCGCGGGCGGCGAGTCCTGCTACCTGTGCATTAGTGGCTTTCTCGTACAGGTGATTCACCGCATCGCGATAGCCCTCCAGGTAATCTGCCGACAACCCATCGCCAATCGCGTAGAATATGCGCTCAGGTTCGATCGCCAAAATAGCGGAATCATCTGCTGCCGATGTCATGATGCCGCTGAGTGCTTCTTCCTCTAAGGAGACGACAGCCACGCCGAGAGTGGGAAACACTGCTCCCCCAGTGGCTTCGACTTGGCTCAAGTCTAGGGCCGACTCCGGGAAATCGGCAGCATTTGCCAGCCCCCTGATGCCAGTTTGGTCGTTCAGAAGGTCTAATCCTTCTGTCACTGCATCATCGCGGAAAGTAATAATGTAACGCCCAGTCGTTTCATCGGCTCGGGCATTTTCTGGAATGGGAAAACTAGGTTGTTCTGACATAAAATACCTCTTATTAAGTGTGATTGGAAATCCCTGACAGTTTTTCTGATTTTCTGACATCGATCTCTATTGTTTTTGATTCAGAATCGACTTATTTTTACCAGAAAGAATTGGTTGAAAGCCTCTCGCGAGTGAGGGAGAAATTAAAATCAGACTATTCATTACTCCAATCCTCTTCCTTCTAGGTAGAGGTCGCTCTCCACAGGTCAACTGTCAAGCGGTCAACCCCTCGGCTTCGCTCGGGGCAAGCTGTCAACTGTTGAAGTTGCGTCCCCGACTGAAAAGCTGGTTGCGTGAAAAATTCGGGCTGATACCCCAGCGCCAAGCCTGAGGTTTCTGGCGTGGGGTTTCCGGCGAAAAATCTAGCTACAAGCAGATAATTGTACCGTTCTTAGACACACACTTCCACGAGGAGAAAGGAGTCGCCCGATAACAAGCCTGTGCCTTATAAGTCAGACACTTACCTTGCAAACAGACTTGAATTGATGCCTTCGCTAAAAGGATATTGCCTTGAAGCGTCTGGCACTTATTGAGACCTATATTAGCGCAGGCTGCCTCAATTCCTGCCAGTTTCAAACAGACTTTAAAGCCCGCGCCTACTTTGTTATAGCAAATCGCGATCGGACCAACGATACTAAAGCAACCGCCCAGGGCTTCATGAAGCTCTAAAGTTGCCATCTGCTCATCTGCCGCCGATACTTCCGCTACACCTTCTGAACTAACCGCGGTGGCTAGTCCTTCCCCATCTAGGAATTCCAACGGATCGTAGTCGAGTTCAATCATTTCATGGTTTGCCACAATCTTGTCTCCTGAATTTAAGGTTGAATTGTTGTCAATTAAATACCTCAGCTTTCACAGCAACTACATTGAGGCTGTTTGCTTTGTGTATGCTCTAATTCTCTTCAACCTAAACTTGGGGAACAATACGACGATCCGCGTATAGGATTGTAAATAAATTGCAACAAATTACCAGAAATAATTGGTTGAAAGCCTCTCCGTTTTAGGGAGAAATTAAAATTCGACTATTCATTACTCCAATCCTCTTCCTTCCAGGTAGAGGTTGCTGTCACAGGTCAACTGTCAACCCTTCGACTTCGCGAGCGCGCAAGCTGTCAACTGTCAACTGAATCGGGCAGCAACCCCAACTTTTCCAGAGCAACCATCACAGCAGCCGTCCGGGTTTGTACGCCGAGTTTGCAGTGAAGGTGCTCCAAATGTTTTCGCACTGTGCCTTCACTGCAACCGAGAACTTTAGCAATTTGGGCATTACTTTTATCTTTGGCAATCCAGAAGAGAACCTCTGATTCGCGTTTTGTGAGTCCTAACAATTCCAGACCAGAAATAGAGAATCCTTGCAGTTTTTTTTCCTCCAACAGCAAGAGATATTGCTCGCCGATGGGTTCGGGAATCAGACGGACGCTCAACTGTTTTCCTGCTTGCTGAACGTGCAACGGTAAACAGCTAGATGGAACATTGCCGTTGAATTTAAGGCTCGAAATCTGTTGCTTGAACCAATTTTGTAAGAGTTCTGGCAATGAGTGCGGGGCGCGGGATAAAAAATACTGGCTCAACAGTTGTTCGGCGCGTTGAGCGATGAAGTGCACCTGTCCGTCTACAGCCAAAACGATCGCCCCCAAGCGATCGAACATTTGCTGGAATTGTGTCAGTATTTGCTGAATTTTGCTGAATCCTGGGTGATTTGCCTCTGCCTGAATCTGTTGGAGCATCATCGGGTTCAGGACACTACCATCCTTCGCGATCGCCTTCAGGGGCACCACCGGTGCTAAAGTATCTGGAGCTGAGCCGCTGCGATCGCCTGTGACTTGGATAATATAATGTTTGTCGCTATTTTCGCAACTTTGAGCTTCAGCTTTTGCTGGGAATTTATCAAGATTTTGAGATGTCAAAATAACGTCGTGCTGGCGACTTTGTTTCTGTGAATTCACTGGAAAATCTCCCTTTGCATAAACAGTGAGAATGGCGAAACTAGATAGCCGTAACCTGCGGCGAGCTCGCTCATTTCACTAGCATTAATTTCTACCACCGTAGAAATGCACTCTGAGATTTTTTTGATTCTGAACGATTTAAGTTTCTTTTTTAATTAATAACAGTCGCTAGCTGTTAGTTACCAGTCGCACGTTCGAGTGACTTGCAATTTTTTGGTTTTTGTGTTAACAGTATTCTAGACTTGGTTCGAGATTAACACTCGACCTCAAAAAGTTAAGTTTTAAGGTGAGCCCAGGAGCAATAAAATCCCTAAAGCAAAGTCAAGTATAAAATATATTTGTTTTATCCTAACTAAAGAAAGTGCGATGGTTTTCGCAATTTAGATCGTGGGAAAAAAGAATTATAAAAACCCGATCGCGATCGCCAATCGGGTTGAGTGCAACTATTTTTTAGTCGGAGAGCGAGCTCCTCTTAAGCTTGAAGACAAATAAAGCGAGTCCTGCACCTGCAACAGCCGTGGCAGCAATATTGCTGGGTTCTGGCACTGCTTCGGCAATGCTGAGGGCATTAATTCCCAAGGCGCGATTCCCCTCAGAACTGCTATAGACGAGGCGCGAAATGTTGGCAACATCGCTGCGAACACCCAAAAACTGAGCCGAATTATCCAGTGCTAATGAGGATGTTCCTTGTGTTGAGAAGCTTCCTAACAAATTATTAGCGCTGTCAAATGCTGCGATCGATGCCGTGAATAAAAGCGTATCATCTACCGCTATTTGCGTCCCTGCTGCGGCTACAGGGCGATCGAAATTAATTGTCAGCGGGCCTGGGTTTCCCAGGGCTGGCGGCGGGCCTGGCCTTAAACCAGTCAACAACACGAAATCGCCCTTAGCAAAGTTGGTGGCAATACCGGGCGAAGGTAAGGTTTGAAAAACTAAAGGCGGTGTAATTCCTGGGGTTGTAGCCAGGGGAATATTGACGCTGATTCCGAGTCCTGCTTCGGAGGTGGCCGAGAAGGAGTTGGGCAATATTTTGAACGGTGGCTGGACTGGCCCTAAACTCGACCAATCAACGCGATCTGTAGCTCCTAATGCAGCGCGATCGCTCACGAATGTAATATTAGCAGCTCGAACGGGCGGTGCTAACAGGATGAGCATAGTGCCGATCGCAATTCCCGCAGCGGATGTTTTGGGCGATCGCATTTTTTTGGCGATGGCTGCGAATTCCGAAGTGCGATCGCTTGGTAATAGCTGCACTTTGAAATGTTGAACTTTTTTGCAAATCATAGTAGTTGCTCAATTCGACCTCTCCACAAATTCTGACAAAACTGTGCTTTTGTCCAAACTGAATGTTTATTTTGTGGAGATGTCCAATATACTTGACATTCTGAGAATCAACTAGGATTATTTAACAAGACATTACATTACGTAGAATTTCGTAAAATTCGCTGCGATCGACATTTCGTTCAATATGACTTCCGAGCTCTGATATCTGATAATTGCTATGTTCATATATAATGAGTCTAACCCCCTCTTAGCAAGGGGAGGGGTGCGGTTAAAACTTATGATTCATTTAGACTAGCTATAGAGACATCTAGCAAAAGACGAGATCTATGCTCCAAACCCAAGCGCACCAGAAAAAACTCACCTTTGAGGATTACCTAAACTATGAAGACGATACCGATTACCGTTACGAACTTATTGATGGGGAGTTAGTACCTTTGGCTCCAGAATCGCCAGAAAACGACTTTATCGTCCGATTTTTGTTCTTCGTTCTTGTCAGTCGGGGAATTGTTCCGCTCAAGCTGGTCGGAATACATACCTGCGAAGTTCAAGTACCCGTCTTCCAACGTCAGGATGCTGCTAATCGCTACCCCGATGTTGTCGTTCTCAGGGAAGAACATCTAACTTTGATGAAAAAACGGCTAACTGTTACTCTAGATATGCCACCCCCGCGACTGGTAGCTTAGGTTGTCAGTCCAGGTAAAGTTGGGCGCGATCGTGACTACAATTGCAAGCGCGATCGGTATGCAGCGATCGGTATTCCCGGATATTGGATAATTGACCCAATCGAACAACGGGTAATGGTGTTGCGCTTGGAGTCAGGGGAGTATGTTGAGTCGATATTTTCTGGGAGCGATCGGATAATTTCGCCAACTTTTCCTCAGTTAGAATTAACAGCAGAACAGATTTTTCAGGGTCAGATGTAGCGAGAGAGAATAAAATTGGTTTTAAGCACCAGTTTTATTGGTATAATAATAAATTGTTGCCTGATTTAAAGCCATCAGATTTACCTCTGTGGTCAATCCAAAGTCCAAAATCGAAATGATATCTTTAATTCTAAGTATAAAAAAAGTTATAATAGCTCGTTTTTTCTATATCAACTCCTAAGCATCGCTAAATCAGACTTTATGACCAATATCTTAGAAACAATTATTGAACGTTATGAAGGGACAATTAATATCCTGAAACAGGCGAGAGCTTCAAATTCTCTTGAGCTCGAACAAATTATCAGAGTTTTAAATGCACGGGATGCAGTGCAGATTGCTATAAAAGAGCCAACAATAATTCCTAGTAGCAAGTTGAATAAAGTTATCCAACTAGATACAGTGATCGGGGAAGAATTAAAATTGATTGTAAAAGCTAACAATAGCAAAATAACAGAACAATTGGCTCAGGCACGAGAAACAGTAAATCCTCCAGCAGAAGCTTGGTGGTGGAGATTAGAAAGCATTGCACCTCCTCATCCTTGGGATGTTTTGGATTGGTTGTGGAAAGTTCTAACAGTTGCTGCTTGGACTGGAAATCTCAGTTTACTGGTCAATATCGCAACTCGCTTTCTCGGCGGCGGAGTGGGATTAGCAGGAGTAGCTGCTGTTATTTTACCTAGTATCTTAGCGTTACTACAGGCTAGTAGCGAATTCACGAAAATGGGTCAAGAAGGTTTTGAGAAATTACTGGAAAAGCTGAATATTCCTAAACAATACCGCGAAGAGGCTAAGTTTGGTTCGACGCTGGTAATGTCGGGATTGTTGGTAACTTTTTGGTTGTCTTTACCTTTAATTTCTGACTCTTATAATCGCAATAAGCTCAGGAATCACGCAGACAAGAATTTGGGAGAGGCAGAACAGGATTACTTAAAAGTAATTTGTCTGAGTAGAGATAATATAGAAGCTCATTATAATTTGGCTAGTCTCTACGAGAGTTGGCAAGATTTGGAAAAAGCGAAAAAAGAATATCAAATTGCTGTTGCAGGTAATTTACCAAGTGCTTATAATAACTTAGGTCGTTTGTACAGGAGAAAAAATATTCCAAAGCTGCTTTTCTTCTGGCTAATGGTCTTAAGTTAGCCCAGAAGCAAGATACCTACTCGGAAATTAGGTATAGCTTGTTTAAAAATTTAGGTTGGGTTAGACTGGAGCAAGGTAGGTATGAAGAAGCACAACAAACCCTACAAGCTGCGATCGGTATTGCCCAAAATCCAAAGACAATAAAATATATTGATAATCCCGGTGCAGCACATTGTCTGTTAGCACAGGTACTGGATAAACAAAAGCAAGCGTCTGCGTTGGAACAGTGGCAGAAATGCTGTCAACTTGGTTCTAGGCTTAATCCTGATGAAGATACCTGGTTGCATCTATCTCATCAAAACTTAGCTAAGGCAAGAAAAAAATGCAAAAACTCCAACAATTGAGCTGGCTGGCAGGAATATCCTTCAGTCTATTTTTGATTAGTGTAGCAAAACCTGGAATTACTCAGCAAGAGAGCTTAAATTTTATTTCTGAGATTAAAGAAAATGTAGAAATTAAGCGAGATGGAAGAAAAGATTACCAAAAAGCATATGTTGGTGACATGGTTAATCCTTTGGATAAATTGCGATTGGGAAAAGGTGCATCGGCAAAAGTAGTTTGCAATAACTTAGCTGTTTGGAATCCTAAATCTCAAGGAGAATTTCTTGTTTCTCAGGGCTGCTCATCTACAAGAAAACCTTCCATGCAACCACATGGCAATGTACGTCCAGGTGGTGGCGTGTGAAGGCATTTACAGTTTGCGGTTTACTTTATTTATAAAGTATCTGTCAACATCGGCTGATGTTTCGTACAATGGCAATACAGTATGCAGCATCTCACCAAAAAGAGCGATCGAACTATGGGAATGACCCTGACCGAAAAAATCTTAGCCAAAGCATCGGGCCGCACTAAAGTCGAGCCCGGAGAAAACATTTGGGTAGAAACAGACGTGCTGATGACCCACGATGTCTGCGGGCCCGGCACGATCGGCGTTTTCAAACGCGAATTCGGCGATAATGCTAAAGTCTGGAATCCCGACAAAATCGTCTTAATTCCCGACCACTACATTTTCACCAACGACGAACGCGCTAACCGCAACGTCGATATTCTCCGCGATTTTGCCAAAGAACAAGGGATAAAATACTTTTACGACATCACGGATCGATCGGACTTCAAAGCAAATCCCGACTACAAAGGAGTTTGCCACATCGCCCTAGCACAAGAAGGGCACACCAGGCCGGGCGAAGTGCTTTTCGGCACAGATTCCCACACCTGCAATGCCGGCGCTTTCGGACAATTTGCTACCGGTATCGGCAATACCGACGCCGCTTTTATCATGGGAACCGGCAAATTGCTGATTAAAGTTCCCGCAACCATGCGCTTCGTACTCAACGGCGAACTGCCGGATTATTTGTTAGCAAAAGACCTGATTTTACAAATTATTGGCGATATCAGCGTTGCCGGTGCTAACTATCGGACGATGGAATTTGCGGGCGATACAGTTGAGCGTTTGACGATGGAAGAACGGATGACGCTGTGCAATATGGTGATTGAAGCTGGCGGCAAAAATGGCACGGTTGCGCCCGATAAAACCACCTTTGATTACGTTACTTCGCGCACTGACAAACCCTTCGATTCATTTTACAGCGATGGGGATGCCAAGTTTTATAGCGATCGCACCTACGATGTCAGCAAATTAGAACCAGTCGTCGCCAAACCGCACTCGCCCGACAACCGCGAATTGGCCCGCAACTGCCGCGATGTCAAGATCGATCGAGTTTACATCGGTTCCTGCACCGGCGGCAAAACCTCCGACTTTTTGAATGCCGCCCGCATTCTCAAAGGAAATCAAGTCAAAGTTCCGACTTATTTAGTACCGGCAACTCAGAAAGTTTACGAAGATTTGTTTGTCACCAAATACGAAGGTCAAACGCTGTCGGAAATCTTCTTAGCAGCAGGCTGCATCGAACCCGCAGCGCCTTCTTGCGCCGCTTGTTTGGGCGGGCCGAAAGACACTTTTGGGCGCATGAACGAACCGGAAATTTGCGTGTCTACAACTAACCGCAATTTTCCCGGCCGGATGGGGAACAAAGAAGCGCAAGTTTATCTAGCTTCGCCTTACACTGCGGCGGCTTCTGCGCTGACTGGGCACGTAACCGATCCGCGCGAATTCCTGGCTTAGAAGTTGTTAGCGATGTTTAGAATCTTAGATCCCCGACTTCTTAAAAAAGTCGAGGATCTGGGTATTCTGTTTTTTTTAGATGGGTTTACCTATCGCTGAATTTGACAGCGATAGGCTAGTTAGAATAAAATGAAAATAACTATCTATATCAAATATCAAAACTCATGATAAATCCTAATATTTTTGGTAAGGTTACCACCACATTTGCCCTAATTGCTATTACCCTATCTTGCACTTCAACCAACATAGTAACTCAAACACAGAAAAAAGCAGAAAAGCTACAGCCACAGGTTGCTTACGACAATTTAATCGTTGACCCGGAATCCGAATATATTATGATTCCAGTTATCTTATCTAGCGATGAAAAAAAAGCTGAACACAATCCTATCTCATCAAAATTAAGCTTTTCAAGGGGGCATCCGATGATTGGTTATAATATGATTTTTTATAACAAAACTAACGGGCAATCTAATATTTTATTAAACAGAAAAGCGTTAATATCTAAATTTGAATATCTGTTAGGTAAACAAAAACCAGAAAATCCCAGCAGTCAAAATGGACAAACAAGTCAACCCAAGCAAAATCCCTCAAAAAAAGTATCCAGCAAGCCCCAGAATCAGTTGCTGTTATTTCACATAATAGATAGCGACACAAATGCTGATGGCAAACTTGACGATGCAGACGCAATCATTGGATATTTATCTAACTTGGGAGGCAAATCGCTTCAGGCAATCACTCCGCCCGATACCCAGTTAATGAGTTGGGTATTTGATGAAAAGAGCGGCGGGATTTTTGTTACAATTAGAAAAGACTCCGATGGCGATCGCAAATTTACCGAAAAAGATGATATCGATTTTGTCAGAGTTAATGTCAGCAAACCCAATGTTGGTAAAGAGATAATCGACGGTAAAAGTCGGCAAGAATTACAAAAAATTATTCTTAATTCAAAGTAAACTTAAGGTTCGTACCTACTTAAATTGACAGGAGATTTGCTTTGAAAACACTATTTTTAGCTTGGCAAGACCCTGGCAGCGGTTCTGGGTTTCCGATTGGTCGATTGACATTTAACGGTAAAGAATACCAGTTCAATTATACAAATGGTGTTCTAGAAGCTAAACTTAAGTGCGGGTTTCAACCGTTGCTGTCGTTCCCGGATTTTGACAAAATTTATACTTCAGAAAGACTGTTTCCGTTGTTTTCCAATCGAGTGCGGCCGCGATCGCGCCCTGATTACCCTGAATTTGTCCAATGGTTGAATATCCCTCAACACGAAGATGACCCAATTGCTTTATTGGCGCGCAGCGGAGGTAAACGGGTAACGGATAAATTTGAGGTTTTCCCTTGTCCCGAACCGGATGAAAATGGACGTTACCGCATCCATTTTTTTGCACAGGGACTGCGATACCTTTCAAAGTCGGCAATTGAACGGATTAATGGGCTTCAAGCGGGCGAACTTTTGTATTTAGCGCACAAATTTTATCCTCGCGGCTTGCTGCTTTGTACTGAAAATAACTGGATTGCAGGCTATTGTCCGCGCTATCTTTTGGAGGTTCTTTTTGAAATTATCTCGCAGCATCCAGAATTGGTTCGCGTAGAAGTCGATCGCCTCAACCAACCTCCAACGCCGCTACAGTTCCGGTTACTGTGCAAGATAACCGCCGATTGGCGAGACTTTCGCCCCTTCACAGGCCCGATGTACCAGCCTGTTGGCGCGGATGTTTTAGCTGTAAGTGCGATCGGCTTGCACAACAACAATCAGTAAAATCGCGATCGCAAAATTAGGGAATAACCCAAGTTAATTTTTCTGAATTCATTAGACGCACTCTGGAATAAATTGGATCGAGAATTAGAACTAGACAGGGTTTGTTGAATTGTTTATAATTGTATGATTCATCTGGCAACTTAAGAAACCCGGTTTCTCGATCGCACAACTTGATAAAATTGCAAGTATTCGGTAAATAAGTGCCATGATTACGATCGTGATGGGAGTCTCCGGTTCGGGCAAAACTACTGTTGGCAAGTTGCTGGCGCAATCTCTCAATTGGGAATTCAGCGATGCCGACGATTTTCACCCGCCAGCAAACATCGAGAAAATGAGTTTGGGCATTCCTTTAGAAGATGGCGATCGCCTGCCTTGGCTGTTGCACTTGCAAGCTACAATAGACAGGTGGCTGTTGGAAAATAAAAATGTCGTGTTAGCTTGTTCTGCCCTAAAAGCATCTTACCGCGAAATGCTCTTTCGAGACAAGCTGCGGATGAAAATAGTTTATCTCAAAGGTGATTTTGAGCTGTTCGCATCCCGGTTAAAAACTCGCGAAAATCACTACATGAAAGCCGACTTATTGTCAAGTCAGTTCGCTACTCTCGAAGAACCAAAAGATGCAATTATCGTAGATGCTTCGCAGCCCCTAGAGGAAATCGCTCGCCAAATTAAAAATCATCTGACCTACGGTTAATCTCAAAATAAAGATGTTATGCGTGCTAATTTTTGTACAAATACAAGAAAGCTTCTACTTCAGCCGCAGTTGGTTGTGCTGCAATTGCCCCAGGTTTCATCGCTGTCATCGCACCCACCGCGCTCGCATAAGTTACAATGTTTTTGGCGATTTCTGGAACGGCTAAATTCTTAATTCCATACTTGCACAACTGCCACACAAAACCAGCGACAAACCCGTCGCCGGCACCAGTTGTATCCTCAACATCTACTGCGAAGGCGGGGATTTTTCCTTCATTTTGCGAGAGACAATAGCTGCAACCTTTCTCGCCCGCAGTCACCAAAACGCCTTCTACGGAATCGAGGCGGTAGGTAATAGCTCCAGCGTCGGTAGTTCCAAACAACCATTCGGCTTCTTCGTCAGATAACTTGAGAAAATCAACTTTTTTTAAGAGTTTTCTAATGTGCGCTTTTGCTTCGTCGGGATTTGGCCAAAACACGGGACGCCAATTGATGTCAACTATAATTTTAACGTCGTAACGTTCTGCTAGTTCGATCGCTCTTTCTATAGCCTCTCGACTTTCCCGATAAGCTAATTCTAAAGTGCCGATCGCTAAAAACTCCGCATTTTCAAACAGCACCTCGGGTATTTGGGCAGCCTGGAGGCGGGTGTCGGCAAAATCCGCAGTATCCAATTTACCAAAACCGGCAAAAGTGCGATCGCCCGCTGCATTCCGCAAAACATAAACTTGCCGCGTCGGCGCACTCGGATGGCGCTGCACTCCAGCGGTATCAACCCCTACTTCTTGCAATACCTGCACCAGGGAATCCCCCAATTCATCCGCGCCTACAGCACCGATAAATCCCGCCGCCGTCCCCAATTTAGCCAAAGCACAGGCAACATTAGCAGGAGCACCGCCAGCATATGCCGTCCAAGATTCTACATTTTCTAGAGATACTCCTGGTTTGTCTGCTAAACAATCAAATAAAATTTCACCCAGACACAGAACGCGAGGATAAGTCATATTGATTTTTGATTTTTGATTTTTGATTTTTGATTTTAGAGCAGCAGTAGACAAGTTAATAATTATTTTTAACCCATCCCAGAAAAATTGCCAGCTATTTTTTAATGACAGCTCCTATAATATCAGACTTACTGATACGGGCAGTTACACACTCAACGCACAAGTGCAGTGCGGGCTTATCAGTAGTTTTACGTGCAAACATCTGCGGGTTTTTCGGCCCGGATGTCAGGTGCACGCAGGTAAAGCGAGCATCCGCCACCCAGAAAGCTGGCGCCGCAAGTGTCTGGGCGTCTGGCTGTGTCGTCGGCTGGGGAATTGCACGAAGCCGCGATTCTGCAAGCGAGTTGGTGCTTGCGTGCCCGAAAAAGGAGCAGCAGCAGATTTAATTTTCTCTTCATACTCGATCCCTCATCCTCTAGAATTGTAGATAGGTAAATATGCAGACATAGGAAAAATTTATGAGCGGGAGCGTCTCTGGGACCCCTGTCACCCTGTCGGACAGAGAATTGCAAGTGGTAGAGTTAGTAGCGGCGGGATTGACCAATGAGAAAATCGCCGAAAAGTTAGAGATTAGCAAGCGTACAGTTGACAACCACATTAGCAATATCTTGAACAAGACGCGCGCTGACAATCGAGTTACGCTGGTGCGCTGGGCCCTGCAGTGGGGGAAGGTATGTTTGGACAATATTAACTGCTGCCCTCTACCGGGGCCGATCGATAAAGAAGTATCTTAAGTACGGGTTCTGGTTGGGGACAGACAAAGAAATGATGCAAACGGCACAAGAAAAACAACTCCGCTATCAAATTCAATGCCCTGGATTGCCGCTGGCGGTGTATCGGGAAGTGGCAGCCCATTTGCGTCAAGTTGAAGGGGTGGAAACCGGTTTAATTCCGCAGCAGTCGCAGCGGTTTGATTACAGCGACAGCCAAGTTGGGGGTTTGTGGATACAGTATCCTGATGGGTTCGATTTGGTCGATCGCGAGCGGGTCGATCGCATTTTGGCTTATTATGGCGATCGTTACGGAGTTTGGGAATTATTAAGTCATTAGTTATTGGGAATTGTTAGGTGTTGACGGTTGACTGTTGACTGTTGACTGTTGACTAACAACTAATAACCGTTAACTAATAACTACTGACTGCGGACTAATGACTAATGACCAATGACTAACAAAATGAATGAGTGCAATTAAAACTTTACCGGGAACGCGGGATATTTTGCCCGCTGAAATTCAATACTGGCAAAATATAGAAGAAGTCGCTAGAAGAATTTTGAGAAAAGCGGCTTATCGAGAAATTAGGACGCCAATTTTTGAACAGACATCTTTATTTGAACGCGGCATCGGCGAAGCTACCGATGTTGTCGGCAAAGAAATGTACACTTTTAAAGATAAGGGCGATCGATCGACTACTTTGCGCCCGGAAGGCACCGCCGGAGTAGTGCGAGCTTTTATTGAAAACAGTTTGTACGCCGCTGGTGACGTGCAGCGTCTGTGGTATACTGGGCCGATGTTTCGCTACGAACGCACCCAAGCAGGCAGACAGCGGCAGTTCAATCAAATTGGCGTGGAAGTCTTGGGGAGTGCCAATCCCCGGGCGGATGTCGAGGTAATTGCGATCGCCTGCGATATCCTGCAAGCGATCGGTTTAAAAAATTTGCGCCTCGATATTAATTCAGTCGGAAATAAGCAAGACCGACAAAATTACCGACAAGCTTTGATCGATTATTTTACACCGCACAAAGACGAATTAGACGCGGATTCTCAAGACCGCTTGACTCGCAACCCGCTGCGGATATTGGACAGCAAAAATCAGCGCACTCAAGAAATTGTAGCTGGTGCGCCTAGCATTTTAGAATATTTGGGAGAGGAATCGCGAGATCACTTCGAGCAAGTGCAGCTTATGCTCACAAATTTAGGAATTAGCTATCAGTTAAATCCCAGATTAGTGCGCGGTTTAGATTACTATACCTACACCGCATTTGAAATTATATCCGACGATTTGGGAGCGCAAGCAACAGTTTGCGGAGGCGGCCGCTACGACGGTTTAGTAAAGGAATTGGGCGGCCCAGATACGGCGGCAGTCGGTTGGGCAATGGGTATCGAAAGGTTGATTATCCTGCTGCAAAAGTTGCAACCTTTGCCCGCGCCCAAGTTGGATTTTTATTTGGTATCCCGGGGCGAAAAAGCAGAACAGCAATCGGTATTGTTAGCTCAAAAATTGCGAAGTGCCGGGTTTAGTGTAGAGATAGATTTGAGTGGTAGTGCTTTCGGGAAACAGTTTAAAAGAGCCGATCGCAGCGGTGCAGTTGCGTGTTTAGTTTTGGGAGATGCGGAAGCTGAAAACGAGACGGTACAATTGAAGTGGTTGGCGAGTGGTGAACAAAGTGCGATCGCCCAATCGGAACTACTAGCAATGACAAACGAGCTACAGCAGAAAATCATAGCTGCATATTAAGTCCGGCAGGGAATGAATTCCCTGCCTCAAAGCTAAAGTCCTCTGAAGAGGACTAATTATTTTAACAGTCTTCTTCTCAGTCCTCTTAAGAGGACTTTAGCTATTAGCCAGGGGTTTCAACCCCTGGCGGACTGTCGGCTTAAGTCGTTACTAATTGGCTCTGCCCGGTAACGCATATCCAGAGGCTCTGCCTCATCATTAAGCCATTAACATTAATCCCAAAAACCAAGAGATATAATTTAACCATTAAAACATTTAACCTCTGATAAACTATGTCTGTAGCAACTAAAAACCCAGAAACAAAACTCACAATCACCTGGCCGCTACTACCAGAAGATTTGCAACTACCAGACGACCCCGTAGAAGACGAAAGCCAACCGTTATTAGCCGCCGCTTTGCGCCAGCCGCTAACAGCATTTCCAGAATTAATGCAGGATGCCTTAATTGTTTCCAACTTTGCCTTGTGTGCCGGCATAAGTTTCCCAGGTTCAAGCAGCGACGAACAGCGCATTATCTGCAAAGCACCAGATTGGATGTACGTGAAACCCGTCAATCCAAAAAATGTCTCGCAAGTCCGCCGCAGTTACACCCCGCACACAGAAGGAACCATCCCCCAAATCGTGATGGAATTTCTTTCAGAAACCTATGGAGAAGAATACTCCGTTGAATTTACCTCGCGGGTGGGAAAGTGGTATTTTTACGAGCAAGTAATCAAAGTCCCCCGATACGTCATATTCCGAGCGAAAACAGCTCATTTAGAAGTTTACGCTTTAGAATCCGAGCACTACAACTTGCAAAAACCCGATGAAAACGGACGTTATTGGATACCGGGATTAAACCTATTTTTAGGTATTTGGGAAGGAACGCACGAAGGAAGGACAGGCTGTTGGCTGAGGTGGTGGGATGCAGAAGGCGAGTTGTTGCTTTGGTCGGAAGAACGAGTAGAACAAGAACGCCAGCGAGGCGATCGCGAACGACTCCGCGCTGAAAGATTGGCCGAAAAATTGCGTCAAGCGGGAATCGAATTAGATGACGAAGAGTGAAACACGAAAAGAAATAGAGTCTTAGTAAGGTGAGCCGTGCGCACCTTACGACTATTTGGTATAATCACACTCTTGTGTCCCGGGCATCCTTCCCGCTATTGCCTCAGGTTACAGTCCTATGTTAATTGAACGTCTAGAACCCATAAATTGGGAAAAAAAACCGCGACTGATATCATTGTTTTCAGGTTGCGGCGGCATGGACTTGCCCTTCCACAAAGCGGGGTTTAAAGTAGTTTGGGCGATCGACTCCAATAAATACGCCTGTAAAACATTCAGCAGAAACATCGCCGATGTCATCATCAACGACAGCATAGAAAATATAGACATTGCACAAGTTCCCGAAGCTGACATATGTATAGGAGGATTCCCCTGTCAAGATTTCTCCCTGATTTGGAAGCGGCCCGGACTTGAAGGAACCAGAGGCAATTTATATACATACTTTCTCGAATTTGTCAACAAAAAAAAGCCCAAAGCTTTTGTAGCAGAAAATGTCAAAGGCTTATTAAGTGCAAATAATTATCAAGCAATAAAACAAATAATTTCTGACTTTGAAAGTATAGCACCGGGCTACTTAGTTAAACCTAAACTCTACAACTTTGCTGATTACGGAGTTCCCCAATTTCGCCAAAGAGTGTTATTAGTTGGCATTCGGATGGATACAGGATTTAACTTTGTGCATCCTCAGCCAGAATACGGGCCAAATCGCAATAATCCCTATCGAACTGCAGGCGAAGCACTCAAAAATGTGGAAGCAGTTCTGGACAATAACAAACATCATAAAATTCAGACCCGCACCGTTGAAATTTTAAATCGAATTCAACCGGGAGGCAATTTTGCTGATATTCCCAAGGATAGTCCGTACTATGTCAAAGGCATGATCAGTCACGTTTATCGGCGAATTCATCCAGATAAACCATCATCGACAATTATTGCTGGTGGAGGTGGCGGGACTTGGGGTTATCATTATTTAGAACCGCGTTCTTTGACCAATCGTGAAAGGGCAAGATTGCAAACATTCCCCGATGATTTTGTTTTTGAAGGTTCTACTACTGAAGTGCGGCGGCAGATTGGCAATGCAGTGCCGCCGCTGGGAATCGCTGCTGTTGTTGAGGCTTTAATTCCGCTATTTAAGGGGGATTATCCGCAAGTTGATTTATATGAAATGAGTAAAAAGTTGCAGGGGATGTCAATTCAACAACGATTAAAATGGGCTTAATTAGAGGTGTCCGAGCAGAGTTTGCAGTTAATTTGAAATGTGCGTGCTATAATTAAAATACCTGAGTCAGACTAGGCTTTAAGCTTATGTCTAAGTCAGGTTATATGCAAAATTTTATATAAAACGAAAATTAATCGCGTGAAACAAAACTTAACTACAGGAAACCCCTATAGAAACACACCTCATTACGAAGATCCTCAAGACATACCTGAGCAGTTTGCGGACATCGTAGAGGAACTGCGGACTAAGGCTCAAGAGGTTCGATCGATGCATATTAGAAAACCAAGTTCTGGTAATGCTGCGGCTGCCAAACTAGAACTAGAAACTGGCCGAGTTTATAGCAAAGAAGCTACCAGCAAGAAAAAGCCTCTCAATATTCCAGGCAGAGACAATGGGCCAAAGTTGTTTTTTCAGGAAAGGATTGACAGAGCAGCACTCCATAATAATTACAACAAAGAACACGCCGAGTACAAGCTCTTCAATGCACTTGCAGAAGAATTGGAAGGAGATAGTGTACCTTCTGAGGCGACAGGAAGGCTTTACCTTTACACGGAGATGGAGATGTGTTCTGGCTGCAACACTACCTGCGATGAAGACTTTGCTAGGTTGTTCCCGAACATTGAAGTGATTATCTTCTACAAGGAGCCATATCCGTAGAAATATAGGATAAAAAGCCAGTAGAGCCAAGGAAGGCTTTACTGGCTTCTCTGGGTAAGGTAGAATGGAGGTGATATGAATCTTAAAATTAGCTCGATCTTGGTTGACGATCGAGGGAAATACATAAGGAGGGAAAGTCAATGATAAAGTTTGATCTAGGCTACTACACCGATTTTAAGTTGCCCAGCAACTCAACTATTCCAGAGCAATTACAGCAAACACTTCAGACGGTTTGGGACAGAAAATATGACGATTTATACGAACGAGGTGGAAAGTGCAATGTAGAAGAAGCTTTTGTAGAAGTAATGACAGCCTTTGGAATGCCTAATGATCCAATATCCCATCAGCGATACGTCTATATGGCTTATGGAATAGCATTAGCAGCTAAACCGACCATTAAACATTACTTTCCTGAAGAACACAAAGCTGATATCGTTGAAGCAATTGTATCTTGTTGGCTTAAGGATGGCTGTGAAATCCCAGAAACTTGGGCTGATACCTTGTTTCCTAATATCAACAAACTTGGAAAATATCAAGCTAGTAACGAAGCTTATAATATTTTCTACGGCTTGCTGCAAACACTCAACACCAAAACAGCCTATAATGCCATCTTGGATATTTTGTATGATGCCATTACCGGGGACGCCATTTCTGGTTTTACTGAAGCCCGACGAGATATGTTTAATTGGTGGTTGATCGAGGTGGTTCCTGCTGCCTATTGTTTAAAGCTGCCATCTACTTTATATTCTGGAAAATGGGAATTTCCGCCACTGAGTCAGTGCGCTTAAGTGATGACAAAAGTAATTGGAAAAAAGTGCGTGTTGCTGATTATAGTTAACTTAAGGCACCGTGAAACCTTTGAGCGATTCCCTAGGGGATAGCTTCGCTTCAGGCACTTTTTCCTCCTCCCTCAACCCCTTCGACTGCACCAACACCCCAAAACCGCCCAAACCCATCGGATCGATCAACTGATGCAAAGCCTCCCGTCGGCGCAACAACGTTGCCAAATCCCATGCTTCCGCATCATTTGCAGACAGAGAAGCAATACGATCGCCCAAACCCAACGCCATCAAAAACAAAGCCTGCTGAGTAAACCCTACCACATCCAAACCGCACAATTCACCCTGCCTTTCCAGCGCCGTAAAATTAACATGAGCCGTTAAATCCTGCCGCCCCACATTAATATAAGGATTATTGTGATATCGGTGCAGATAATAACACTGTAGCGTCCCCTCCCTGCGCCTCGGATTGTAATAGCGGTGCGCCGGATAACCGTAATCAATAGTTAACAAATATCCCCGCTGCAACTTTTGAGCAACTGTACTCATCCAGTCCAAAGCCGCCAAATTCACCTCACTGCGATAACCATCCCCGTACACACTCGCCGACAAATCGATGCTTACAAAATCTAAATATTCGGCAATTTTAGGCGTAGAAACTTCGCCAATTACTTCAACAAAGTTTATCTCTTCTTGTTCATTTTTTTTTGTTTCGGCGGCAACGTAAATCTCCCTAACTAGCCCTTCTTCCACAATGAATTGATGCACTGGCAAAGCATCCACTAACTCGTTAGAAAAGAAACAACCGACAATTGAATTATTAACTATCTCATCCCAATTGCACCACTTAACGCACTTGATATCGCTTAAGCTTTGGCGTTGTTCCGCTTGAAGTCTTGGCGAAATTTCAACAATTATGTATGTTAAAGTTTTAAATAAGTCGGGATGTTGCCGTTGCAGATATTGCAGCACATTTGCTGCAAAAGTTCCCCGCCCAGCGCCCATTTCTACGATCGCGAAATTGAAAGGGCGATCCTCTTCGAGGGCTCCGCTAACGAGAATTTGCCACATTTCCACAAACTGTTCTGCCAAAACCTCCGCAAAATCAGCACTCCAGTGAGGCGACGTGATAAAATCGCCTTGTTTGCCGATCGACGGGCGATCGCTATTGTAATAACCGTGGTGCGGATGATATAATGCCAAATTCATATATTCAGCAAAAGTAATACGCCGCTGCGGACTGGCGGCAATTCTTTCGCAGATTAAAGCGCAGAGTTCCGGGTTACTATCATTGATATCTGATTGCTGAACTTTCATAATTTATCGAATCAAAGTTGATGTTATTTCATTTGTGAAGGAGAGATTTTTTTTTATTAACCGCAGAGGGCGCAGAGAGCACAGAGGAAGAGAGAAGAGAGAAATAAGGTAGATTTTAGCGACGTTAATAGCAATATTAATCGATATCCATCCGCGTTTATCCGCGTTCATCTGCGGTTAAAAAAAATCAACCCGGTTCCACAAAAAAACCGGGTTAAATTATCAGATAAAAACCGACCAAACCTACCTATCAACCGAGCCCATAATAATGTCGATACTCCCCAAAATTGCCACCAAATCCGCAATTTTTACGCCGCGAACAATGTGAGGCAAAACCTGCAAATTATTAAAATCCCCAGTCCGAATCTTCCAGCGCCAAGGAAACACATTATCATCCCCGATAATATAAATCCCCAACTCACCCTTGCCGCTTTCAACGCGGACATAGTGTTCGCCCTTGGGAATCTTAAAAGTCGGCGCAACTTTTTTGCCAATAAACTGATAGTCAAAACCGTTCCATTCAGATTTTGGCCCGCTTTCGAGTCGCTTCGCTTCCAAATTCTCGTAAGACCCGCCGGGGAGTCCTTTCAAGGCTTGATAGAGAATCTTAACCGACTCGCGCATCTCCCGAATCCGCACCACATACCGGGCCAAACAATCGCCAGCAGCTTCGGTACAAACTTCCCAGTCGAAGTCGTCGTAACATTCGTAATGGTCAACTTTCCGCAAATCCCACTTAACGCCGGAAGCGCGCAACATGGGGCCGGACAGTCCCCAGTTAATCGCTTCTTCGCGAGAAATAGTACCCAGGCCTTCAATCCGGCGGCGGAAGATTGGATTGTTGGTAATTAAACGTTCGTACTCGTCAATTTTGGGAACGAAATAATCGCAGAAATCGTGGCACTTATCTACCCAGCCGTAGGGCAAATCTGCGGCGACTCCGCCGATGCGGAAATAGTTATTATTCACCATGCGATAACCTGTGGCTGCTTCCCACAAGTCGAGAATTGGTTCGCGATCGCGCATAGTATAGAAAAAAGGAGTTTGCGCCCCCACGTCCGCCAAAAACGGCCCCAACCACAACAAATGGTTAGCAATCCGGTTCAACTCCAGCATGATTACCCGAATGTAACTCGCCCGTTTGGGGACAGCAATATTCGCCAACTTTTCGGGCGCATTCACCGTCACCGCTTCGTTAAACATCCCCTCTGCATAGTCCCAGCGGCTCACGTAGGGCACGTACATCACGTTGGTGCGGTTTTCGGCGATTTTTTCCATCCCGCGGTGCAGATAGCCCAAAACAGGCTCGCAGTCCACTACGTCTTCCCCGTCTAGGGTGACGATTAGCCGGAGTACCCCGTGCATGGAGGGGTGGTGCGGCCCCATGTTGAGCACCATCGGTTCGGTTCTAGTCTCAATTCTTGACATAATTAAATGAATTAATGATTACTAGCTATTGTTGATTTTTGTTTGGCTTTTATGATTATGAAGGATATTGAGCTCTCTGAGAAGGAGACCCTTGGATCGGATGTCAGTATAGACACCTATCACGTTCCAGTTTTGGGAAGCGAGTTAATTGCCGGTTTGGCTGTGCGTCCGGGCGGTCGCTATTTGGACGCGACGCTTGGGGGCGGCGGACACACGAGTTTGATTTTAGCGGCGGCGCCTGATGTGACTGTGGTGGCGATCGATCGCGACGAACAAGCCATCCGTTTTTGCCAAACCCGATTTGCCAACTCGCCCGTTGAGTTTTGGCACGGCAACTTTGCTCAATACAAGTCCCCAGATGCCGAATTTGATGGTATCATAGCAGACTTGGGCGTCAGCTCGGCTCAGTTCGATACACCGGAACGAGGATTTAGTTTTCGCCACCCAGCTCAACTAGATATGCGTATGAACCAGCAGCAATCTTTGACCGCAGAAGAGATTATCAACCACTGGGAAGAAGTTAAACTAGCAGATATTATTTACAAATATGGCGAGGAGCGACTGTCGCGGCGCATCGCGAGGCGGATTGTGCAAAGCCGTCCTTTTCAAACTACAACAGAACTCGCTGGGGCGATCGCTAGCAGCTTCCCGCCCAAGCAGCGCAACGGTAGAATCCATCCCGCTACCCGCACTTTCCAAGCTTTAAGGATAGCTGTTAACTCCGAACTTGCGTCTTTAGAAACTTTTCTCAACGAAGCTCCTAAATGGTTAAAACCCGGTGGGAGAATCGGAATTATTACTTTTCACAGCCTGGAAGACAGGCCGGTTAAGCACCAGTTGAGAGCAACAGAGTGTTTGCAGGTACTGACAAAAAAGCCGATCGTACCCCAATCCGACGAACTAGCTAGAAATCCCCGCTCTCGTTCTGCTAAGCTCAGACTGGCAGAAAAATTAACTTGATTCGGCACTAATGGCAGTAAAGGATGAGTTCCAAAACAAGGCGGGGTCAGGTAAGGCCGCGACCGGATGCAAGTTCCGAATATCCTTGTTGTATCACCCGTCACGGCACTGACCTATGAAACCCGAACCCCTGACGCTGATTCGGCTCGGCCCAATCCGCGAAGGGTACTTGACAAGCTAGTTTTAGACCTGATTAATTCGCCTAGGAGTAGGGAATAGCATGAGTCGGGGAGATGGAAGCAAACTGAAACTAATGGTAGTCGATGACGAACCCGACAACTTGGATTTGCTGTACCGGACGTTTCGACGCGACTTTCAGGTTTACAAAGCAGATAGCGCCCTCAGCGCCCTGTCCGTTCTAGACGAACAGGGCGAGATGGCGGTGATTATATCTGACCAGCGGATGCCAGAAATGAACGGTACCGAGTTTTTGGGGAAAACAGTCGATCGCTTTCCCGATACAATTCGGATTCTGCTGACTGGATACACCGATGTTGAAGACTTGGTAGAAGCAATCAACGCAGGTCAAGTTTTCAAGTACATCACCAAACCGTGGAATCCAGAAGAACTGAAATCAGTTATCAATCAAGCGTCAGAAACTTACAAATACTACAAGCAGCGCAGCGTTGCACTGCGCCGCGCTTTACGCAAGGAATCTCTGTTTAATGAGGTAATGAGCGTGATTCGCGGGTCGCTAGATTACTCTAGTATGGTACAAACTATTGTTCAAACCGTAGGTCAAACTTTTGAGGCCAACTATTGTATGCTGCGGCCCGTAGAGGTCGATCGACTGTTGCCGAGTACCTTCCCCTACCAAGCCCAAACCGCCGAACCTAGCAGCTTTTCATTTGATGAAAATTTGCTGGTTCAAGCCGTAGCCAGCCGCCAAACTCAAGTCAACGCCAACAGTGGGAGTGACGGTAACTCGGTTGAGATTGCTGTGCCCTTGACTTACCAGCAAGACTTGCTGGCGGTACTAGCTTTGTGTCAGATTGGCGGCACTAACCCTTGGTCTGCAGAAGATATAGAGTTAATAGAAGGTGTAGCAGCTCAAGCTGCTCTCGCCCTGTCTCAAGCTAAGCTCTACCAGCGGACTCTGGATTTAGCCAAGCAGATGCAAAACGAGTTGGAAGTGGCCCGCCAAATCCAAACAAACTTGTTGCGCCAAAGTTGGCCGGATTTTGAAACTGTCAGGGTGCAAGCTTGTTGCTATCCGGCGCGGGAAGTTGGCGGCGACTTTTTTGAAGTCTACGTCCACTCGCAAGGGGATATTTGGATAGCGGTAGGTGATGTTTCGGGTAAGGGTGTTCCGGCTGCTCTATTTATGGCGAGCGCGATTTCGGTGATGCGGCGCGAACTTTCTCAAGAAGTTTCTCCCGAGCCCGATCGAGTTATGCAGAACATGAATAGCAGTATGGCTGACGACCTGATCGGCAACAACCATTTTATTACAATGGTTGTAGCTCGTTACACTCCGTCAACGGGACACCTCGCCTTTGCTAATGCCGGTCACATTTACCCGATCGTTTGGTCTCAGTCAGAGGTGAAAGCGAGTGCCGCTAGCGGTGCAACGCCAGCCGAGCCGAATTTCCTCAAAGCTCGCGGCATTCCCTTGGGGATACTGCCAGTCTGGAAAGGCAAAGCAGGTGCGATCGAATTAAAGTCAGGAGATGTATTTCTGCTGACGAGTGACGGGATTACTGAAGCTAGCGTGACAAGTCAAGCGGTCTCCGGGGCTGAACCAACCCGTTCTATGCTACAACAAGAAGGGCTTTGGAAACTTTTGATTGAGGAGCCTGGTTCCTTCAGCTTGGACAATTTGTTGGCTCACATCCGAGCTGACAATCCAGTTCAGGAAGACGACCAAACCATACTCTCTCTGGAGGTTCTCTGAATCTGCCAGCAACTCCCGACGGATAGTCGGGGGCTTCGGGTCTCAAAAACTGAAGCATTGCTGGTTGAAGGCCCCACAGATTACCGCTGGGAACGCGGGCGATCGGCAAAAGTTACAGAACTAGCGCGTCAGTCGATTTTCCATTTTTCGATTTTCCATTTTTCGATTTGACTCGCAGCGCCGTGAATCTGGGAGCTTGAACTTTCCTCTAAAATGTTCTATCTCTCCACGACTGAAGTACGCGGCACGGTATCCGTTTTTGGGCGGGGTCAATGCCTAACTCTTAACTGATGCTTTTTGATGAATGCTTTCAAAAAAAAGTGTATTGCATCGATCGCCCGCTATTGAGTATCCTTCATGTAGCGACAAATATTAACGCCAAATTAATTCGGCGTGTCGTATTTCATCCCTGGTCTGAAGACACAGGGCTTCCAAACTTACAGGATTTTTTTATGAATACTGAGCTTCATGTGCCAAGCGACTTGCGGTTCTTAACAATTGTTGAAAATTGGTTGCTGAGCAGTTTGGAAGTAGAGCTAGGAGAGCACGTCGATTGGCCGCGCCAGTCGAATCGTTTGCGCTTGGTGTTAGCAGAAGCCTATTCTAACGTGATCCGCCATGCTCACAAAGATCAACCCAATTTGCCGGTGTTAATTCGCTTGAATTTAAAAAATCGGGATATTGGTTTAGAAATTTGGGACTACGGTAAAGGTTACGAAATGGATACTTACAGTCCCCCGAGACCGGAAGCTAAACAGGAAAGCGGCTATGGCTGGCTGATTATGAGCAGACTTATGGATCGGGTGGACTACAGTTTGCAATTAGACGGTCGCAACTGTCTGAAGTTGGAAGCGAGTTTGCCGGAAAAATCTTAATTAGCTGTTAGTCATCGGTCCTGCCGTCATCGGTCAATGACAATGCACTTTTTGACTCGCTTTGGTTGTCTGTCGCACCGTGCGGTGACAGCAACTTTTTCGTGCAATCTCGTCCCTCTCTAAGAGACTGTAAATTTGTAGGGTACAGTCCCCGGTGCACGAATACCGAAGAAACCGGGTTTTTATACCGTTGGCGACATTTCACCAGAGAGTTGGGTAAAAAACCCGGTTTCTGCTTGAATTGGCCACAAATACCAAAGAAACCGGGTTTTTATAATTTGATTGCGGTAGCATTCTTACCAATTCGCAATTACCAATTACCTTTTTCCCCATTAGCAATTACCCATTACCAATCTCTACCTCACTCACTTGATAATTGCTATATTAAACGTTAAATTTCTTAGGGCGCAGATTTAGCAATTCTTGGGGAGAAGCTAACAGCTTGACGGTGACAGAAAGGATTTCTTGGTGAGAATTGAGCAGGAACAGCCATCCGACATTAATAGCAAATGCGGAAGTTTGCACTCGACCGCTGACTTGAACTTCAACTACGCCATCTTCTAAAATTTGGCTGATACCTTGCTGCGGTTCGAGCTGCATTCCTCGCGCTTCTGTTGTTAGATAAGCGGCGATCGAGCTTTTCCCGATAATTGGCTCTTCAAACGGCGCGTGCAGAACCCCGTCACCAGCAAACAAATTAGCCGTCGCTGCAAAATCGCCCGCGTTTAAAGTTTCAAAATATCGCAGTACCGCTGGCTTTGTGATGCCGGCAATCTTTATAGAGCGAGTTAAAATAGGTCGAGTTGTTGCGGTCATAAAAGAAGTGATTTTAGATGAATGAGTCTAATGTAATCATTCTCTTTGTCGCAGCAAATCCCTCAAAAGATATAAGTAGACCCTGTAAAAAATTCTCCGAAAAAAGGAGGAACCCTCCTAGCGCCGATCGCAGCAATTGTCGCGATCGACCAAAATCAATACTACTTTCAAAAAAAATGCAACTGTAGGTCAGCTCCAAACCCTTATGCCATAAGTCATTCCCAATTCCCCAATCTAAAATCTAAAATCCCAAATCCAAAATAGTATAAACCCAGACACCTTAAGGCATCTGGGTTTCTGTAGAATTCTGTTTGACTGAGCAAACAAGAATATTCTATTTGCGCATCAAATTGAGCAATTCTTTAGGAGAGGCCAACAAGTCGATCGCCACAAAGAAAATTTGACCTTGAGGATCGAGCATAAACCGCCACGCGATGTTCATACCCACATTCGCGCCGAACCAAGGAGTTTCGACAGTGCCGGTGACTTTAACTTGGCGGTAGCCGTCTTCTGCGGGTTCGGATACGCCTTGCTTAGGCATCATTTTCAGTCCGATGCACTCTTCCCGCATATAGTTGAGGATAGCTTCGCGACCGACGATCGGCTTTTGGAAAGGCGGTTGCAGAGCGCCTTCTTCGGCAAATAAACCCACGGCTGGGGTGAAGTCGAAGGCGTTCATGTAGTCGATGTAGTTGAGGACTGTCTGCTCGCTGATACCCTCAATCTTGGTTTTCACCCGCTCTTCTACAGCGGTAGGAGTGCTGCGGGGGGCCGAGCGTTTGCCGTACTCTTGGCTGAAATCGGGGTCGTAGCCCATGTGAACTACGGTATTGCGAAGTACGGTAATTTGTTGACCCGGATCGAGTTTCTTGATAGTTTCAAGAACTGTGGTGGCTTCGGGAGACATTTGATAGCCGGCGGGGATCGGAGCCACAAGGCCCTGTTTCATCAACTGTCCCAACTCGTACCAGAAACCGAGTTTGGTGTTGACGCGCAAGGATGTGTAAATTCGGCCGATCGTGGTGTCGGCGTTGCTGGCCAGGTCAAACATGGTTTTGCTTTGAGCAGCCGGCGACATTTGCTTGATTTCGCTGAGGATGCCTTCGACAAGCGCCATGCTGGCTACTCCCGGAGCTGCTGCGGTGATGGAAACGCCCATTTCGGTGTAGGCATACCAGAGCAGTGCGAGTTGGTCTTCGACGCTGAGTTTGTAGAACGCTTCCGTGGTAGCCGGAACAATGCTAGCAATCTCGGTGTTGGAGAAAATAGATTGAGCCGATTGAATACTAACTGCCATGTGTATTTTGTGAGATTCGCTGTTTTAGTGAGGTACGGTCGTTAGCGAATTTTGAACTCCCTTGATTAAAATCATGTAACGTTTTGTTAACATTTGCAAATATAAATTACATATAGCTGAGTTACAAAACTATAATCAATGGTTTGGTAAATTGCGATCGCCGTCACTAGACTTTGCTCCCAATTAGTTTATTTAGGAAGCCGATCGTTAAAATCGCTTTGCATATCATATAAAATCAAAACAGTCAATACAAAAGGTAAATATTTCCCTGGTGTCAAATGAAAGCGCCAATTAGCAGCATTTTGGTGAAGCAAAAAGCCCTAGAGTTGGGATTTCACAAAGTCGGGATCGCCTCGGCAGACGCAGATGTCGATCGAGAAAAACAAAGATTGCAGGCTTGGCTGGACAAGGGTTATCAGGCGGATATGGCATGGATGGCCAACCCGAAGCGGCTGGATGTTCGATCGCTCATGCCAGACGTGCAGTCATTAATATGTGTCGCCATCAACTACTACACGCCTCACCAACGCCCTGAGAATCCCGCCTTTGAAGGGGGGGACGATGCAGTTGGAAAATATGCTAAAATCTCTCGCTACGGTTGGGGGCGCGATTACCACAAAATTCTGCACAAAAAACTGAAGCTGTTAGCAAATTGGGTGCGATCGCCAGGCGAGGGAATTGAAGCGCGTTATTATGCTGATACCGGGCCGATTCAGGATAAAATGTGGGCGCAGCGGGCCGGGATTGGCTGGATTGCCAAAAATGGTAATGTAATTTCGCGAGAATACGGTTCTTGGGTGTTTTTGGGCGAAATTTTGACTAATGTGGAGTTAGAGCCCGATGCGCCGCACACCCAACATTGCGGTAGTTGTACTCGCTGCATTGAGGCCTGTCCGACGAAAGCAATTACTGAGCCTTTTGTCGTGAATGCCGATCGGTGCATAGCTTATCATACGATCGAGAATCGAGCCGAAAAACTCCCCGACCAAATTGCATCTAATTTACAAGGTTGGGTAGCAGGTTGCGACATTTGTCAAGATGTTTGTCCCTGGAATCAGAGATTTGCCAAACCAACTGATGTTGCAGAATTTGAGCCTTATCCTGAAAATATAGCACCGACACTTGCAGAATTAGCCGAAATTTCCGACGAGGAATGGAACCGCAGATTTACAGCTTCGGCGCTGCGGCGAATTAAACCGGAAATGCTGCGGCGGAATGCGAAAGCAAATCAAATTCACCATTAAAAGTTGAGATGTTCGCGCTCCGGGTGCGCCACAAGCACCTTACCCTATAGAGAATAACCGTAGGGTGCACCACAAGCACCAATATCCCATACATTATTATGCAGTAAGTCATTCCCCAATTATTCAATTCTTCAATTCTTCAATTCTTCAATGGTATGATTCGCGGTTCCTTATTTGCTATTGTCCAATGACCAAAGTAATTATTTTTGATTTTGACGGTACTTTAGCAGATACAATTGACATTCTTCTGAGCATCACCAACCGTTTGTCAGCAGAATTCGGCTTTAAGTCTGCGACCAAAGAGGAACTCGCTCAACTGAGCAACTTAACTTCTTGGCAAATCCTCCGGTATTCTGGCATTTCTCTCTTCAAATTCCCGCTGCTGATTAGAAAGTTAAGATCGGAGTTGCGCCGTGAAATTCCCAATATTCAATTATTTGGGGGAATTAAAGAAGTTTTGCTGGAGTTAAAAAACCTGGGCTTTCAACTGGGTATTATCACCTCTAATTCACTAGAAAATGTCTTAGAAGCGGTAGAAATCAACGGTTTGCAAGGCACTTTCACGTTTGTTTACTCTAGTTCAACTTTTGGCAAACATAAAGTTATTAATAGATGGCTGATAAGAGAGCATATAAATCCTGAAGAAGTCGTTTATGTGGGAGATGAAATCCGAGATATAGACGCTGCAAAAAAAACGGGAATTAAGATAATTGCTGTAGGTTGGGGTTTTAATTCTCAGGAGGCTTTGGCTGCACACAATCCCGATTTTTTGATTGAACGCCCCCAGGAATTGATAGAAATTATGAGTCAGATGAGACCAATGTAAACTAATGTAAACCAATGTAACAAAACTTCAAGCAGTAAAAACTTATGCGCGATCGCATTGAAAAAGCCGATCGTTCTTGATATAAAGATAAAGGATAAAGACTTATTCGATCGCTCAAATAAAGAGGAACAGCATTATGTCAGCCTTTGAAACTTTCTTGACTTTTAGTTTGGCTTCAGTTTTCGCGGTAGCTACTTTGGCAACTTGGTTGCGTTTCGCCAACCCGCCTTCTGCTAAACGGAATTAGTTGAATTATTTTGTGAAATTTGTAGTATACTAAATCGGGTTTCTTAGCGTGATGGATGATTCAGAGAAACCCGGTTTATTTCCAAATATTTCGCCGCGCCACCCAAATTTTCTAAGAAACCGGGTTTCTGAGACTTTGCATTATTCCCAGAAACCCGGTTTCTTGTCAAATATTTCGCCGCGCCACCCAGATTTTCTCAGAAACCGGGTTTCGGAGACGCGAGCATCATCCCGAGAAAGAAAGAAGAATTTGTTAGTCTCCTTCGCCCCGTTTCAGTGCTGTTAAAACTGCTTGTTGGCTAACTGCTTGGTAGATTTTGCTAAAATGCTGCTTGATGGCGTCTGATGCGGGGGACGATTTGGTAGTTGTTCCTTTGCCGTCGGTGGCGAGGGGAATTGGGCCTAAAATATCTAACACTGTTTCGCTGCTGGGCGGCGGTACAATCACTACTAAAGATGATTCTAGCTGCTGGTTGTATTCCCAAAAGCGATCGACCTTCGGCAATTTAGCATTCGCAGTCGGAGAATTTTCGCCCTCGTTGAGTTGGGAATTTTCCTCTCCTTGCGTACCCCGTCTCTGGCGGAGTGCACTCAAGATTTGCTCTTTGGTTCTGCCCCGCAGTTGAAACAGTACGAAGGGGTCTTCGCCGAAGCGATCGCCCAATAAGTAGTATACTGCACTGATGTGCTTGCAAGGATTTTTCGGGTCGGGACAGGTGCAGCGCGATCGAATATCTGACAAGCTTAAGGGAAATAGCGTTTTTCCGGCCGCTGCAAATACATCTTCAATATTGTGCGGCATTTCTCCTGCTAATAGTTTAGCTGAAAACACCGCTCTTTGCGACATATTTTCAATCACGTAATCCCAATCTTCATCGCTCAATGTATCTAGTCCCAAAGAAACTTGATAGGGTTTGGGCTCGGTGCCTTGAACTAGGGCGATTACTTCTTGGTTGGGAAATTTAATGCTGAGAACTTTACCTTCGCGCGCGTATTGCCAGCCGCGTTCTAAGCGCTTTTTGAAGCGGTAGGTATTGATTAAATCTAACCACTGTTGTGTCCACCATTCTCTGTCAATCATAGGAAGAAGTTCGGCAACGGATTGCGTAACGGATTTAACGGATGGAATAAATCACGATCGTTAAATACATTTGAGCGTTAAATACATTAATAAAACCTGGTTCGCAGCATCGGACTTTAGTCCGCAAAAAGAAGGAAGAAGGAAGAAAGAAAGAAATAAGAAGGTTTGTAGTGAGGACTTTAGTCCGCAAAAAGAAGGACTGAAGTCCGAACGATCGAACCATGAAAATTATTCTTCTTCGGTTTCTATAATAGCATTGCGATCGAGAATTAGTAAATTCCGCAATTGGTCTGTATCGAGTTCGGTGAGCCAGTTTTCGCCCGCGCTGACTACTTGTTCCGCTAGAGCTTTCTTGCTCTCGATCATATCGTGTATTTTCTCCTCTAACGTGCCAGTGCAGACAAATTTGTGGACTTGCACGTTGCGGGTTTGACCGATGCGAAATACGCGGTCAGTTGCCTGATTTTCTACTGCGGGATTCCACCACCTGTCATAGTGGAAAACGTGGGTGGCTCTGGTTAAATTCAGGCCCGTACCGCCCGCTTTCAAGGATAATATCATAATCGGCGGGCCTTGGGGGTCATGCTGGAAGCGATCGATCATTTCTTCCCGCTGCTGTTGCTTAATTCCGCCGTACAAAAACAAAACTTCTCGCCCTAAATGCTGTTCTAGATGCGGTTTCAGGAGTTTTCCCCATTCCGCAAATTGAGTAAAAATCAAAGCCCGATCGCCCTGGGCGACAACCTCTTCCAACATTTCCACCAACCGCTGCAATTTCCCCGATTCTTGGCTGTTAATGCTCAATTCTTTAGGCTTAGCTTCTGCTTTCACAAGCGCCGGATGGTTGCAAAGTTGCTTGAGTTTTACCAGCAAAGCCAGAATCATTCCCCGGCGCTGAATGCCTTCGGCTGATTCTAAATCAGCTATTGACTCTTCGACTATTTTCTGATATAATGCCGCCTGTGCAGAGGCCAGCCCGCAAAATACAGTCATCTCCTGTTTTTCCGGCAAATCTTGGATGATTTCCTTGTCGGTTTTCAGGCGGCGGAGGATGAAAGGCCGCACGAGCGATCGCAAAGTATGCAATGATTCGCGATCGCCGTATTTCTCGATCGGAATAGCAAATCGGCGCTGAAAGAAATTGCGCGGCCCCAAATATCCCGGATTCAGAAACTCTAAAATTGACCACAATTCTTGCAGTCTATTTTCCACCGGAGTTCCCGTCAGCGCAATTCTAAAAGATGCCTCGATTTGCCGCACCGCTTGCGACTGCTTCGCCTCAGAATTCTTAATATTTTGCGCTTCATCTAAAACCAATCCGTGCCACTTAATACCTTGAATTTCCTTAGCATCGCGAAACACCAGGGAATAACTGGTAACTATTAAATCTTTGCCCTTAATTGCCGCTGCAAATGCTTTGCCTTTGGCGCGTTGGTCTCCGTGGTGCAGTAACACTCTCAACGTCGGGCCAAACTTCTTTACTTCTCGCTCCCAATTGCCTAATAATGATGTTGGACAAACCAGTAATGTCGGTGCTTCTAGGGCATCTTGTTCTTGCAAGTGGAGGAGGAAAGTAATTAACTCGATCGACTTTCCCAATCCCATATCGTCCGCGAGACAAGCACCCAAACCCCAGCGTTCTAAAAATGCTAACCAGCCTGCCCCTAGCGCTTGATAAGGCCGCAATTGTCCTCGGAAAGTAGCTGGAGTTGCGATCGCACTTACCGCTTGATTATCGCTCAAAGTATTCAGCAACTCCTGAAGTTGACCCGTTGCTTCAAAATTCACCACAGGCAATTTTTCAATCGTCTGAGAATCGCCCGAAGCCAAACGCAAAGCATCCTCCAAAGAAAGAGTCATTTGCTCTTTGCGGCTGGCAAAAAAAGTTTGAGCCGCTTTCACATCCGGCGCGCGCAACTCCACCCACTCGCCGTTAATTTCCACCAAAGGTGAATTCAGCGCGATCAATCTGTCAAACTCAGCCTTAGAAATGCGCTGTCCGCCGATCGTCAATTCCCACTTAAAACTTAGCAGACTTTGCAATCCCAGCGGGCCTTTCGCCGGATTCACCTTCGGAGTTTCCGCTTGAATGCTCAAACCCAAACGACTCGCCCAACCATCAGTATGAGCCAAACTCGGCGGCAAAACCACGCCCAACCCGCTATCAGCAAACCGCCAAGCCACAGACTTAATAAACTCGTAAGCTTGCAGCGGATTTAATTGACAAGATTGAGGCCGCTGTGCTTGCAAAGTCGGTTCAATTAACGGATAAAGTTTCGAGGCTAAACCCAAGCCGCTGAGCAAAGTTTCTTGAGGCAATTCGATTGTCCGCCCCGCATAATTCAAACGCTCGACTGAGTTGTTCCACACAGTTGTCGCGTCTACCAAGAAATCGGTTTCATCTACTGCTTGCAAGCAATAATTTAAACTCCAGTTAACTTTACCGGGCGACGGCGGTATTAGTTGAAAGCAAGTGTGAAATTGATTTTGTTGAGATAGTTGATTTTGCAGCGGTGCAGTCCAAGCAGTCAGCTTGGCTGCCAAGTTTTCCAAAGCTGCTGATTCTGCGCGCACAATCCCAGATTCTTGTTGCAAAGCTTGCAGCCATTCGCGGGTTGGAGAAACTGTTTTGATGTCTAAAGTTGAGCTAGCAGCCGTTAGCGCAGCCCTCGAAGAGGATCGCACTTCACCATCTATAACACTGCTCAAAAACCCCAACACCAATTCCTCTGTCCCCACCGGCAAATCCACCGCAACATCCCGTACCTTACTCCCTGGCAAACCTTCTCTTATTACATCCGTTACATCCGTTACAAAATCCGCTGCCGAACCTTCCTTCGATTGATATGTTCGACAAGCCGTCGGCATTTGCCTAGAAAAAGTAGCGAGACGGAGAATATCAGTAGAACTATCTAACAAAGGTTGCCACTTAGCAATAGCCGAACCATCGGATTGTTGCTCCAAAGCTGGCAAAAATTTGCACCTCGCCAACAAATCCAAACTCCACCTAGCAATATGAGACCAAAAACGCAAATCTGAACCCACAAAATAGTCTAATTCTGTGCTATTGAGAGGTAATGATTGCAAGAAAAGAAAAGCTGCTTGAGGGTTTAGTAAATAACCCTCGACTTGCCAAGGATAAAGGTAAATTTCCTCGGTTTTAGTTGATTCTTCAAGTGTTGCTGCTGAGTGCTGCGGCATCACAGTTGCGTTGTCTGCCGAGATTTGGGTGGGAAGCGCGATCGCCCGAACTTGCCTCTGAATCGATAAATTTTCCGTGGGAAGGGGTGCGTTTTGAGTTTTGGGCGAGATCCTAGTTTTCTTGCTTTTTTCCTTAATCTCTGCGGTTTCGGGTAATTGCCAGTTGAGTTTGCCCGACTGCTGCAAGGAAGTTAGGAAAATCTTAAATTCAGCTTCGGTCATTGCCAAGGGATGGCGAAGATTCATCCCCGATTCAGCGGTATCCATCGCCCCTATTTTCCGCCAAGTTTCTCCCCAAATAAATAAGCCACTTTTTTCGTTTTCTAATAACCAACTGCCGTGTAAAATTGCCATTTTTTTAATCCTGATAATTTTATTTAATTGCGATACTTATTACAGCAGTCCTATTTGATTTGTGAATGATATTTTTTAAACGAACTACATAAAATGGAGTCATCAGTCATTAGTCATCAGTCATTAGAAATGATTCTGCATTACCAATTCCCAATTACCAATTCCCAATTACCAATTCCCAATTACCAATTACCAAATCGAAAATTCATCGTACCATCTATGGCAGGCGTTTGGCGGGCGATCGACCGGAGAATTGACGGGAGAACATAAAAAAGTATAAATGCTTACAATCGAGGCCCGGACAGTCGATCGCCCGCCGATTATCTCTGTCTTTTGCCGTCGGACTCTCAAACATCCTGCGGTAATGTTACGATCCCGACAGAGAAAGAATGTGGTAGATAAGGAAGCAGTGCTACATGGTAGAGATAGACAAGTCAATATCCTTTGATGGACGGGATATTAGACTGAAGATTGGTTTACTGGCGCCTCAAGCAGGCGGTGCAGTTTTGATTCAGTCGGGTGACACGGCGGTTTTAGTGACGGCGACTCGATCTCCGGGGAGAGAGGGAATTGATTTCCTGCCCCTGTTGGTGGATTACGAAGAGAGACTCTACGCAGGCGGTAAAATTCCCGGTGGATTTTTGCGCCGGGAAGGGCGTCCCCCAGAAAAAGTGACCTTGACTGGGCGTTTGATCGATCGACCGCTGCGCCCGCTATTTCCAAGCTGGCTGCGAGATGACATCCAAGTTGTAGCAACAACGGTTTCGATGGACGAACAAGTGCCGCCGGACGTTTTGGCGGTAACGGGCGCTTCCGTAGCGATTCTGCTGGGGAAAATGCCGTTTTACGGGCCGATGGCGGCGGTGCGAGTCGGTTTGGTAGGGGACGATTTCATCATCAACCCAACCTACAGCGAAATCAGAGAAGGCGAGTTGGATCTCGTGGTAGCCGGTTCTCCTGACGGAGTAATCATGGTAGAAGCAGGCGCCAACCAATTGCCGGAACAGGATATCATCGAGGCGATCGACTTCGGCTACGAAGCAACCTGCGACTTGATTCAAGCCCAGCGCGAAATAATGGCGGAATTGGGCATCGATTTGGTGGTAGAGGAACGGCCATCCCTAGACTCGGCCCTGGAAAACTTTATTCGCGATCGCGCCGAAGCCCCAATCCGCATCATTTTGTCTAAATTTGAACAAGACAAAACCCAGCGCAATGCAGCTTTGGACGAAGTTAAGGCAAATGCAGTCGAAGCTGCGATCGCCGAACTTCCCGAAGACGACGCGGTAAAAGTAGCCGCGGGCGCCAACAGCAAGGCGATCGGCAACGTTTTCAAAGACGTTACCAAAAAAATGATGCGCAAGCAAATCCTCGAAGATGGCGTCCGCGTAGACGGCCGCAAGCTAGACGAGGTGCGGCCCGTTTCTTGCCGCGTAGGGGTGCTGCCTTCAAGAGTACACGGCAGTGCGCTGTTCAATCGCGGGTTGACCCAAGTCTTGTCCGCAGCCACCCTGGGAACCCCAGGCGACGCCCAAGACTTAGGAGACGACTTGCACCCGCAGCAAGACAAGCGCTACCTGCATCACTACAATTTCCCGCCGTTTTCCGTGGGAGAAACTAAACCGATGCGATCGCCCGGACGCCGAGAAATCGGTCACGGAGCCCTCGCAGAACGCGCTTTGCTGCCCGTTTTGCCATCCAAAGAAGATTTCCCCTACGTCATTCGCGTAGTCTCAGAAATCCTCTCTTCCGACGGTTCCACATCAATGGGTTCAGTTTGCGCCTCAACGCTAGCATTAATGGATGCAGGCGTTCCCCTTTCCCAACCCGTCAGCGGCGCGGCAATGGGGTTAATTAAAGAAGGCGATGAAGTCCGAATTTTGACTGACATTCAGGCAATTGAAGACTTTTTAGGCGACATGGACTTCAAAGTAGCCGGTACCGACACCGGAATTACTGCTTTGCAGATGGACATGAAAATCAAAGGTTTATCCTTAGATGTGATTGCCAATGCCATCCGTCAAGCAAAACCGGCCAGACTGCACATTTTAGAAAGAATGCTGGGAACCATCGACACTCCCCGCAAGGAAATGTCGCCGTTTGCACCGCGTTTGCTAACCCTGAAAATCGATCCAGAATTTATCGGTTTGGTAATTGGGCCCGGTGGCAAAACAATCAAAGCCATCACCGAAGAAACCGGTGTCAAGATTGACATCGAAGATGACGGAACCGTGACAATTGCCGGCAACGACAGCGAAAAAGCTCAGCGGGCTTACAACATTGTCCAAGGCATGACGCGCAAGTTGAATGCAGGAGACGTGTATGTCGGCCGCGTAACTCGAATTATTCCGATCGGCGCTTTTGTGGAAATTCTGCCAGGAAAAGAAGGCATGATTCATATTTCCCAGTTAGCGGACTACCGCGTCGGGAAAGTGGAAGACGAGTTAGCTGTCAACGATGAAGTCATTGTCAAAGTGCGAGAAATTGACAACAAAGGTCGAATTAATTTGACCCGCTTGAACATTCATCCCGACGAAGCGGTTGCTGCCCGCGAAGCGTTGAATAAATAGTTGAGAGTTGGTAATTGGTAATTACTTGTAGAGTAATTGCTAATTGCTAATTGGTAACTGGTAATTAGTAATTGCTAATTGCTAATTGAGATTAAATCTGATTGTTTCAGATTGATTTGGGAGTAGAGTGCGCGACAGCGACAGATCGACAAAAGTGCGATCGGCTGTAGAAGTTAATACAGTCGCGCACTTTACCCTCGGCGGTTGCTATAAATAAACTTTCAAATTATTCATCTCTCTCCCCTCTTCCTCTGCGCCCTCTGCGCCCTCTGCGGTTAAATCACTCCTAAATATTAAAAAAAACAAAATATCCAGAAACCAGACTTATTGAAAAAGCCTGGTTTCTCAAAGAAGATGAAATCAAATCACAGCAATACAGTCAATCTCAACTAACACATCTTTCGGCAAACGCGAAACCTCCACACAAGCGCGTGCCGGTGCAGTTTTCTCATCAAAATATTTCCCATAAACCGCATTCACAGCGGCAAAATCATTCATATCTTTAAGAAAAACCGTAGTTTTTACCACATCCAACCAAGTAGCGCCGGCTTCTGTGAGAATCGCTTCGAGATTTGCCATGACTTGTTCGGTTTGCTTTGCCACGTCGTCGGTGTAGACGATATCGTTTAGTCTAGTGTCGATCGCAATTTGACCAGCTACAAACAGCATAGTGCCCGTAGCGGCGATCGCTTGATTGTAAGGGCCCACGGGTGCCGGTGCTTTGTCAGTACGAATAATTTTGCGCGTCATAGATGTTACTGTTTGGGATAATTTTTCCGAAGTTTCTGGCTGGTAGATTTCTCGCTCAGAGGTTTCGGACTGGTAGAGTTCTCCATCGGGCATTATAGCACCAGTTAAGTCGGCCTTTTCGATATTCCAGCCATAACAATCACACCAACTAAAGTCTACCCTTTTTAAGTTTGCTTCTATCAGATTAACTCCGGTCAAATTAGAAGATCGTAGATTGGCTCTTTCTAGATTTGCACCTTGCAGACAAGCATATTTTAGATTTGTACTGTCCAGTTTTGCTTGTTCTAAATTGGCATTAGTCAAATTCATTCTTGACAGATTCACTTTATGCAGATTAGCTTTCTGGAATTTAGCTTTTTGAAGTTTAGCTGATGTCAATATCGCCTCATTCAAATTTGCCAGAGTTAAGTCAGCTTCCACTAAGTATGCCTCAGTCAAATCAGCCTTATTCAAATTCGCTTTACTTAGGTTCGCTTTATGCAAAGAAGCTACTCGTATGTCAGCACTATCTAAACTTGCACTACTCAGATTTGCTTCGTCTAAATTGACACCAAACAATTTAGCGTTATTAAAGTTTGCTCCTGTCAGAGTTCCCCGGTCTAAGTTAGCATAATTTAAAGTAGCACTACTAAAGTTGGCCCAACTCAAATCTGCACCGCTCAGGTCGGCCCAACTCAAATTTGCTGAAGAAGCGCCTACTAAACTGCTCAAATTAGCATTTGTCAGGGATGCTTTAATGAGATTGGCACTATTAAAGTTTACTTGAGTTAGATTTGCTTCACTCAAGTCTGCACCAGATAGATTAGAACCGTAGAGGTCTATTCCACTCAAGTCCGCACCTTTGAGGTTTTCTTCTCTAAGGTCTGCTGAATGAAATTTTCGTTCGCCTTTAGCGTATCTTTCTAAAAGTTCTTCAGCTTTCATAAATCACCTCGATCGCCATTCCGCTACACCCCACTTTCCCAGCCTATCACCAAAACCGAAAGCGCGATATAAATCTGCGTTAATCCCCGTCAATCCATTTTCATCTGCGGTTAACAAATTCCCTTTTTTAACCGCAGATATAGGCAGATTTACACAGATTAACGCAGATGAATTAGAGATTATCTGCGTTAATCCGCGTTTATCAATTCTTATCTGCGGTTAAGAAATTCCCTTTTTCAACCGCAGATAAACGCAGACTTACACATTACACACCAACCGGAGCACCAACAACCTCACCCTTCAACATCCGAGAAGCAGCATCAAGCAATTGCTCCTCCAAATAAGGCTTAGTGAAATAGCCTTTCGCGCCCAAACTGTAAGCCATTTGGCGGTGTCTGTCAGCACCGCGAGAAGTTAGCATCGCGATCGGCAATTCGCACAATACCGCATCCTTCTGCATCCGAGAAAGCAGTTCCAAACCGTCCATTCTCGGCATCTCAATATCGCAGAAAACGATATCGCAAGGCAGCCCAGACTTCATCTTTTCCCAAGCTTCCTTACCGTCGCGAGCTTCTTCCACACGGTAGCCAGCCTTCTCAAAAGTAATCGACAAGAGCGATCGCACCGTAATCGAATCATCCACAATCAGTACAGTAGGCTCAGTCTTCTCAGTTTCCGCCTCAGCAGCAGCTCGATCGCTCTCATCCCAAAGCGTACCGCCAGCTTCCTTCCGCAGCCTGCCAGTAGCCAAATCGATCAGTTCCAGAACGTCCGCAATCGCCACGATCCGGCCGTCCCCGAGCACCGTAGCACCCGCAATCCCGATCGGCTTAGGCACAGGCCCTTCCAACTGCTTGATCACAATTTCCTGTTCCGTCGAAACCTGATCCACCTGCACCGCCAAGAAATTCCCAGCAGAGCGCAGCACGATCACCGAAATCATGTCATCGTCAGTATTAAACCCGTAAACGCTGCCCCGGCCCAAATGGCGGTTGTAACCCAACAAATCCCGCAGCGGCCGGAACGGCAAAACCGAACCCCGCCACTCAATGCAGGGCAAACCGTCGGCCCCCGTCGTCACCTGATCGCGCGGGACATCGATCATGTCCTCCACCCCGTCCATCGGGAAAGCAATCCGAGCTCGATCGCTAATGCAAGTCAGAGCCTTAGAAATACTCAACACCAGAGGCAAACGGATGGTAAACACAGTGCCTTTGCCGATCGTCGAATCAATCCCCACAGTCCCCCGAATTTCGTGCAAGGAAGTCTCCACGACGTTCATACCGACCCCCCGGCCGGCGTACTCCGTCGCCTGTTCCTGAGTGCTGAAACCCGGCATAAACAGCAAATTGTAAACTTCCGAGCGAGACATCCTCTGAGCCTGAGCCGCCGTCAGCAAACCTTGCTTAATTGCCTTCGCCTTCACCTTTTGCGGGTCAATTCCGGCCCCGTCGTCAGAAACCGAAACCACCGTTTGGTTCCCTTGGTGGAAAGCCCGAATCGTAATCCTGCCGACTGCTGGCTTCCCGGCCGCCAGACGCACCTCCGGCGGTTCGATCCCGTGAGTAATCGCATTGTTCACCAAGTGAGTCATCGGGTCATAAAGCTGATCCACAATCATCTTGTCGATCAAAATATCCTTACCCTCAACCTGCAACTGAGCCTGCTTCCCGCACTTAATCCCAATTTCCCGCACCGCCCGGAACAGCCTGTCCGTCGTCTCCGCAAACGGCTTCATCCGGGCGCGAGTCAAACCTTCTTGCAGTTGAGTCGTGACTTGCCGCAGTTGGCGAGTCACCTGATCCGCCTCATCCACCAAAAACTCAATGTCCGCAGCCGACTCCCGCACCCGCACGATCAGCTCGATAATCTCCTGAGCCAAACTGTGGAAAGGAGTAAACCTGTCCATTTCTTCTGGTCTCCAGGCACTTTCCCGGTTGTGGGATGAGTCTTCGGTGCGCCAGGCCGATCGGTGTCCCTGGCGGTTTGCCAGCAAAGCAATCTCCAAAAGACTCCGCTCGTAGAAATCCTGAGTCCGTTGGCTGACATCGCTCAGCAGCGTCACCTGGTGGAGCAAATTGTCCAAAAACTGCCGCATCCGTTCTTGGTCTTGCTCCAAACTGTTGCGGTTGACTACCAGTTCCCCCATCAAGTTGCTGAGGTTGTCCAGTTGCTTGACCGGCACCCGCATCGTTTGGTCGCCGAACCCGCCCGCGCGGGGATTCCGCCTGGGTCTGTTCACCGCCGACTGCCCGATATTGGCTTCGCCCTGTGAGCGGCCGCCCCCGTCCTTTGAATCTTCCAGCAATTTTTCCAAATCGCCAAATTCGTCGTCGCTCTCGGAAGCAGCAGCCGGTGGAGCTTTACGGGCAGTTGTCGCCGGTGCCGGAATTTCCGGCATAGTTGCGGTCTCGCTCAGCAGATCTTCGAGATCCGAGAAAACTTCCGTAGTTACCGGGTTCGGATTTGTTCCCCCAGAGGCGGCAGCGGCAGCGACCGCACCCCCTGCAATTAACAGCGCTTCTAAATCGTCAAAATTGTCTTCGGCATCATCACCACCTGATTGAACGCCGCCAAAAAAGTCTGCCAGCGACTCGTCTTCCAACTCTTCGGCGGAATCCACCGAGGCCGATCGATCGTCAGCGTCGTAAAACCCCGTCGTCAGTCCCGAAGTCACCAGAGGCCCAGCATCGAGCGAATCCAACAAATCATCAAAAGCCTCCAACTCTTCGGTGTTGAGAGTCGCCCCGGTTTCCAGAGCTGCCAGCAAATCAGCATCGCCCTCAAACATACCGTCGAAAGATTCTGCCGACAGCGCCTCTAAATCGCCAACCGAAAAATCCGTTTCCAGCGCCTCAAACAAATCATCCTCGTCGCTTGACGAACCAACCGCATCTGGGTTCGGTCGAGCGAACAAATCCGCAACTTCCGAGTCCAACAAACCCTCAGGAACAGGGGCCGACAACTCCTGCAAATCCATACCAGCTTCGGCATCCACCTGCGGTTGAGGCTCTTGGCCAAACATATCCTCCAACAAATCGAAAGTGCCCTCATCTGACTCGAAATTTGAAATTTCCGCATCAGGACGATCGTCCTGAGGCACAAGTTCTACCGCTGCCAAATCTGCCAAGCCTTCGGAGGCGACTGTTTCCTCCGATCCCGAGAACAAACTCGCCAAGTCGCCCTCATCCGCTGCAGCACCCGCACTCGCCAATTCAGAATCCCCATCTAAATTCAGCCAATCCCCACGGACTGCTCCCGAAGCTTCCCCGTCATACTCAGTACCCGTAGGTACAGAACCGAACAGCTCAGCCAAATCCGCCGCCTCTCGGGAAGTAGCACCCGCCGGACGATCCGGCACAGTCTCCTCATCCTCAGAAATCGGGCCCGAGGTAATCTCCCCAAACAGCGCATCTAAATCCGTATCGTCCAGCTCCAGGTTGGCTGATTGCACAGACTCGTCTTCCAGGCCAAAAGCATCTTCTAGCCAATTTCCATCCGCAGAAATATCTAAACCAGAATCAGAATTTGATGTCATGTTAAAAACGCTGCCAATTTCCTCGTTTTGTGTGCTGCCAGCAGCTAAAAATCGATCGCCCCCGCTCTCCCCACCTTCGCCTTCAGAAGAAAAGAAACCAGAAGAAATGCTCAACAGCTCGCTCACATCCGAGTCGTCGCCAAGCTCAGAGAGCAACTCGAAATCATCTATTTCGGTTAGAGTCTGCCTTTCGGCATCCCCTGAATCATTGCCACCACCTGCGGGATCGTCCAATTCTGCGTCGAAAGCGTCTCTGTGGAGAGCATACTCCGAAGAGACTGCCGGCACACCCGCAGCCCCATCAGATAAACCTAAATCGCCGAACAAGTTATCCAAATCAGAATCTTCGGCACCAACAGCAGAAGTTTGGGCCGCTACTTCGTCCAAAAGCGTACCCAAAGCATCTTCATCAGCTTGCCTCCGGCCGTTTGTGCCGTTTGTGCCGTCTCCGGGAGCCAAACCCCGCCTGTTACCTGTTTCAAGCTTTTTGCGATTTGGTGGCTGCCTCAAACCCGCATTTTCCCGATCGGCCGTCACCCCCGAACCATCAAGCTCGCGAACAAACAGCAAATCGTCCCCAAACAAACTCGTGAGGTCTTCTATCGGATGCGGCGCCTTCGTTTCCGAATTTTCCACACCGTATTCGTCAAACAACAAATCAGTAAAATCGCCGGAATTGTCATCATCCTCTGACTCCAGCAGTCCCCCCGCCGGCATCCTATTCGAGGGCGCGCCGTCCAAATCTTCTTCTTCTTCCCAAGCGCCGTCGAGATCCGGCGACTCGCCGTCAAACAAGTCAGCTAAACTGTTGAGTTCTGCAGCGCCCACTTCTGGGCCGGTGCGGGTCGAGATCCTAAAAGAACCCGTCTCCAGATCCGATTCTCCGAACCCCGGGGAATTGTCAAACTGGGGCGATTCCCTGCGAGATAGCGGCGCCGCGCGTCCCCCGGCGCCATCGTCGCTCAAGTCGCCGTCGAGTTGCTCGAACAGCTCGTCTATGCTCAGCCCAGAAATAGTCGGCAGCATTTGTTCCCCCGCCCGAGAATCGCGATCGAGAGCCAGATCCCAGGCCGCATCCTCAACCGAAACCACATTTGTCCCGAAGCTACCCGGTTGAGCGAATGCCAGCAAATCTTCAAAATCCGTTTCCGCAACCACAACCGCCGGCAGCAGCGCCAGAAGTTTTGCGCTCGGCGCGATCGACCCGGAGCGACCTGAAAGTACCTGTTCTTGCGCTTGTTTGATGTCTTTGATGACCGTCGGGGCTAAGGTGCGGTAGTTATTTTCTGGGTTGGCGATCGCCTTTTCTACCACGGCGATCAATTCTATCCACTCGGGCAGTTCTAATTCCTCCCCCGCCAGTTTCAAGTTCCGACAAATGCTCCGGAGCTGCCGCCTGCTGTCTGACCCCTCAGGCTGTTTGAACTCTTGCAGCATTTCCCGCATCCTCGCCGGCACATCCGAGTCAAATACTAGGTGCAGCGCGCTTTCTTCTGTTGCTGTGGCATCTAACTGCGCGTAAACTGAACCCGAGTCCGCAAAACTCTTCGACGAGTTAAACGCGCCTGCTCCCATAGCAGCGGCCAGAACTTGTTGGGGTACTGGCAGCGGGCTGCTCTCATCTGCATCGTTTCCGCAGTGTCCGACAAGTCCCCCCAAGTGCCCGTTGAGTTCTTCAAATACCGGTTCTAATTCTCGAACCATCTGCTCTCCCAATTCCTCTGTCAGCCCAAAAGGCCCCGACAGTTGCTCTAACAGCCCTTGCAAAGTGTCAAAAATTCGCAGGAACAGGGACTCTAGCTGTTGGTCTACTTTAACGCTGCACTCTTTTAAAACTTTAAAACTATCTTCTAGTCGGTGAGATGTTTGCTGAATGCTCGTCAGCCCCAGCATTGCGGCTCCTCCTTTGACAGAGTGAGCGGCCCTAAATACTTCGTTGACCAGTTCTGGGTCTTCGATCGTCGCTTGCAGGTTCAGCAAGCCTTGTTCGATCGTATTGAGGTGGTCTTTTGCCTCCTCAATAAAGTAGCCCATTATCCTCTGTTGTTGCTCCGGCAGCATAGTTTTATTCCTGATTTTAATCGTTATTGTATTGGGTCTATTTTAGTAGTCTTAGAGAATATCTCTGTAAATCTGTCCCCTTGCCAACAGAATAATCTGACTGCGAGATATTGCAAATGTCCTAGCTATTTCTGCTTTCGATATCCCCTCACCTAAAAGATAGCGAATCTCCCCCACCTGTTCGGGTTTGAGTTTGCGGTTGACAGATGGAACGAAAGGAAAGCGGTCTTTTTCTATAGCATCGCGGGAGTTATCGGCGGGAGTTCCTTCCCACAAATGGTCTGGATTGACACAACCGCGATCGTCGCAACTGTGACACGCAAAATAACCGGGTTTGACAGGCCTTCCCAGTTTGTGTTCCAGTACCAGTCTGTGAGCGTAGAAACTTTTTGTTTTGCCATTAATTTTAGTACCCTTAATGGCGTAACCATCACTTCTTTTAGCCAAGGTGCAAATCATGCAGCCATTCGGCTGTATTTGGGCCCGAATCCCGGGAATTATTTCTCTGCCTCGCAGTTCTTTTTGAGGTTTCGGAGCCGATTTACTTCCTACTTTAATTCGTCCTTTTCTAAACCTGTCTTGAGAATTTTCCAGCCTAGAACCTTCCCATAAATGGTTAGGATTGATGCAGTTTCGGACATCGCAACTATGGCAAGCAAAGTATTCTGGTCTAATCGGACGACCTAAGCTATTTTCTAATACTAAGCGGTGGACGGTAAATGTTTTCCATTCACCGTTAATGCGAAGTCTATTGTTGGAATAGCCACTGCTAGATTTGGTTAGGGTAGAGATAATACAGCCCGTCGGCTGAACCTCGCCAAAGATGCCAGGAATTACCTCTAATATGTTATCGTCCATCTGTGCAACTCCTACTTTGTTTAGGTGTTGGATTGGCATCCCCGCAGCGCTTTCAAGACTGCGAGGTTGCTTTTTGTCTGCCATCATTGCCACACTAATCTGCTTGTAAATCAGCCGCTAAAAAGAGCATTAGACAATTAATTATTGTCTTTCTGCTGTTTCTACTCGGAATCTTTCCACCGATGTCAAAAGGTCGCGGGCAACGCCTACCAAATTTTGCAGAGCACCGGAAACTCGCTGTGCTTCTTGCGATGTTTCCTGAGCGGTCAGCTCGACAGCTTGCATCACAGAGGCCACGGCGCGAGCTGTTTCGTTTTGCTCTACAGTGTCCGCAGTAATCGATCGCACTAACACGTCAATTCGATTAGTTACTTGAATGATATCTTCAAGCGATCGCTTCGCCTGTTCTGCCAATCTTGTCCCCTCAATCACCTGCTGCGTCCCTTCTTCCATCGCCGTCATTACCGCGCCGGTTTCGCTTTGAATTTGCATCACGATCTGCTCAATTTCTTTCAAAGACTTAGCCGATCGGTCTGCCAATTGTCGCACCTCGTCTGCCACGATCGCAAACCCCCTGCCCGCTTCCCCAGCTCTCGCCGCCTCGATACTGGCGTTGAGGGCCAACAAATTCGTCCGGGAGGCAATAGTAGCAATAAGAGCCACAATCTTAGAAATTTCTTGAGAAGCTTCCGCCAACCGCTTGACTTTTCTCGTGGTTTCTGCTACCGTTTCTCGAATTTCCAAAATCCCGGCCACCGTCCGCTCCACAGCCTCGCCCCCTTTCAGAGCCGTTGCCGCCGCGCCCCGGGCCACTTCTTCCGCCTCTCTAGCGCTCTCTGCGACCCGTTGAATCGCATCGGTGAGGACTTGCACCGAATTCAGCGTCGCCGCCAGTTCCTCAGCCTGCCGCAGCGCATCGGAAGACAAATCGCCCGCAAACTTGGCACTATCCGTAGCGCCTTTGCTGACCTCCCGAGCCGCCTGCTTCACCTGATGGACAATTTCGCGCAGGTTTTGAATTGTCAAGTTAAACGAGTCAGCCACAGCGCCCAAAACGTCTGCCGTAACTTCCGCCGTCACCGTCAAGTCGCCCCGAGCCGCTCCTTCCACGTCATCTAGCAAGCGAATCACTTGGCGCTGCAAATCTTCTTTTGCCTGTTCCTGTTCGTCAGACTTGCGCCTGGTATCGCTAATCGTAGTTTGGATCACCTTCGCCATGTGGTTGAATTTAGCAGCCATTTTGCCAAATTCATCTTCCGAGTAAATCGTAGCGCGAGCGTCCAAAGTTCCTTGAGATACAGCATCGAACTGAGCTTGCAAATTGTCCGAGGACTTGCGCACCTGCTTGGCGATCAACTGGCCGATGCCCCAAGAAGTTACAAAGCTCGTCAAGCCAGCGGCGGCGGTCATTGCCCAGCCTGTTTTGCGCAGGTAAACGATCGTCGCCTCCGGCTCGTCTTGCCGCAGAGCTTGATAGGAAGCAATGTTGGTCACGAAAGCTACAGCTATCAGAGAAACCAGTCCGGCCCCGATTGCCGTGTACAACTGTTTTGTAAACAGAGGGGCATTTTCCAAGAAAGCCAGTCCCCCCTGTTCCACAGTCACCGAAGTATCGAGCGCTTCTGTTTCTGTCGGAGCAAAAGTCGGCACCGACGCATCAGCAGGGCCGGAAATGCTAAAGATCTCGTCGTCTCGAATTGCCGAGCCGTCGCTGTTATCAAAGTCCAGGCCGCTGCCGCTCGTGCCCATCATGCCGCTGGTCGAGTTGCCGAAATTGGTATTACCTCTAGTCAGGATCGAACTGCTGGCATCTTCTGAGATGTCAAAGTCCGGCAAATTGCCCAAATCGTCAAACTCGTCAAATTCGTCTAAAAAGCCGCTGTGTTCTTGAGTGTTCCCTGTTCTTGACGACCAGTCGCTGCTGTTCTTAGTGGCAGCCCCGAAAGCAGTGGCTTGCTCGTTTTCGTCGAGAGAGAAAGAATCGCTGAAAGCGTCGTCATCAAAAGCGTCTAACTCAAAGCTGTCGATCGAGCCAAATGCCGGCGGTCTCGAGTCGCCGTAACCGTTGCTGTTGGAGTTTGAGCGATCGGCCGAATTAAATTGTCCCCGGCTCGACCTTGACGAGTGAGAATTGGGGACAGCACCTCCCATCAGCAGCGTTTCATCTTCCGCCAGCGAATAGTTGGACGAGTAGTCCGAGCCAGCATCCGGCTGCTTGTTTTGAGGTCGAGAAGACCCAAAACCCGACGACGGGGAAATCGGCTCGGCAAAGGGGTCTGCCTCTGGGGCCGCGGGTGCCTTCTGACCGTGACTTTGCCCCGTCTGGGGCGGGGCTTGGTAGTCGTAGTCGTCGTTCATGTCGAGTTCGTCTGGCAAATCGAGCGGCGCAAAAGGTTCGCCAAAATTGTCAGACGGCCCGGTGGGGGAGTCGAGTTGGTTGTAGTCGAAGGAATTCCCGGTGGACGAGCCGGCAAAACTTTGACCGTTGAGTACCTGAGTCGGAGCTTCTGAAAACAAATCTTCTGAATAAGGTGCTCTTGAAGCAGACACTTTGCTGTCTGACAAGTCAGCAGCATCAAACCCTCCATCATCTAAGCCAAAAGGATCTCCCAAGTCCGAGCCGAATTCGTCCATGTCTAGCGGCTCGGACGCATCAGCATAAGCTGCCATCGCGCCGCTGTCGCCAGCAAAGGGGTTAGAATGCGAGGTTAAATCTTCGACAGAGCCCGCGCCACTGCGGTCTTCTGGTTCCCACTCCAACCCGCTCATGCCCAAGTCTGCCAAGTCCTCGTTTTCCATGTCCTGTCGAGATTGACTCCCGTAGGACATGGATGGGGAATTCCCTTGGAAAAGTCCCAAGTCCGGGTCTTCCAACCCTTGATCCAGAGATAAGTCTGGGTAGAATTCCAATTCAGTTTCAGCAGACAAAGCCTCCAAATTTTCCGTGTGCAGTTCTCCGGATAAAAATTGGTCTGTGTAGGTAATTCCGCTGTGAGCGTGTTCGACCAGACTCTGGTCGTCACTCAGGCCTAGCACCACCGTGTACTGTTCCCGTGCCACCTCGTACTGTTGCAGTCCGTAGCAGTAGATGTGCCCGCACAGCAGCCGAGCGCTCGGGTCTTCGGGAAAATCTTCTACTAATTGATAAACTAGGGCTGCGGCTTCTGAATAGTTGCCATCCATGTAGGCCGCTTCTGCCCGTTGGTAGTCCTGCTGAAAGTTGGTACTTGTTGCCATTTGCCGCCCTCTTTAGATTTTTGATTTTAGATTTTTGATTTTAGATTTTTATCTGGAATGTTTAGATGCGCGCCTCAAGTCCTGTGACTGTTGATAGTTAGACCCCAATCGCAAATCGCAAATCGCAAATCTCAAATCGATTTCACGCTGCCCACCGCGCTGAGCGCAGAATTTTCACTTGATCTAGCAGTCGGAGCACTTTAGTCGCTGGTGCACCTAACATCCATTCTCCCCTCAGAAATGGAATCATGCCGTCTGGTGCATTGTTCTGAGAGTGCAGTTGGTCTACGTCGAGCCAGTCCATCCCCACAATTCGATCGACTGCCAGCCCCAAAATCGTGTCTTGGTCTTCCACAGCCACGATCGGGATTTCGGGTCTGTCTGTATTCAGAGGTGTTTGGTCTCCCAAAAATTGGCCGAGGTCTGCCACCCAAATCACACGTCCTCTCATGTTTAGCGTACCTAAAAGCAAAGAGGAAACGTTGGGAATGGGTGTCATCCTGTCTGGGGACGGGGATAGCACCTCTCTAATCCCTGTCGCCGGCAGTGCGAACTCGTTCCCCGAAGGAACGTAAAACCGCAGGTGCAGCTCGCCTTCGGGAGTTTCTAGTTCTTGGAATTCCGGAGCCTGATCTATGCCTTGTCCTGGTAATATAAAGTCTGGGCCACCACTAATCATAATTCTTCTCTCTGGGAAACCCACACCGTACCCGTACTCAAGTCGGTGTTGGGAGGAAAATGCGCGCTGGGTCTATGAAACATAACTATAACCGTCCTTTTTGTGAATGTGTTGGCAGTATTTATGACTAATTCCTTGCACCAATCCTGTTTGAGTTGAAACCTTAAAACTTCAACGGTTGCGGGTACCAATTCGACTGTGCAAGTCTTTATTTTGTTGCCAGTATTAACTATCTGATACTTTTAACCGTTACACCAGGGACATTTTAGATATCCTAGATGCTAAGTACAACACGATCGAGCAGGGCATGAACGATCCCGGCGGTATCCCGCATAGCCTTCCCTAAAATCCCGACCGCGACCTTGTAATCCCTAGGGATTTCATACCCACCGCGAGGCCACTTAAACTTTTTGGAACCACCCAATTTTAAGTGTACCTGTCCACAAGACGTGCAAGTCTTAGAGGTATATTCGTCTCTAATCCGAACCCACTTGGAACCGTAACGGTAACACAAGTGTTCTAAGGTTGGGCTGAGTCGATCGAAAGCCCAATTCATCATTGCTCTCGCCATTTTACTCCTTAACTTACGGCTTTTTTTTACTACCATTTGAGATGTCTCAAATGTCGGCAAAACTCTAACATCGTAAGTTTGGGCAAGCTGGGAAGCAATTTGTTTGTGACACTCCGAATGTAAATCCTGAATCCGGGTTCTTAAGACTGCCATTGCTTTACGCAATTTATAGCGAACTCGTTTAAAGTTAGAACCCTTCGCCCGGTAATGTCTTGACTTTAAGCGATCGATACGAACGCATAATCTAGCAATTTTGTTAAAATCACCGCTGTCCAATTCCCAGAATTCATTACCCTCAAACCCGGTGATGAAAGTACGAATTCCTGGCCCGATAGCACTTAATCTGTCTGACTCACTTGGTTGGCACTCAGCCTCAACTACAAAGCGAGCGAACCACCGACTTTTTTGGTAAGTTAGTTCGGTGGCGCGATCGGTTACTATACAAAAATTAGGCCCAATAAATTCAGGCTTGTCTGAGTGCTTAGTCGTTTCAACCATCCACCCACCCTTATTGTAAGCGGTTGGGTCAAATTCCCGCGTGAGTTTTTGCTCTCGGATACTGCAAAATTTTGCCGTCCTTTTTCCGCTAACACGTTTTGTTTTCGCCCAAGCTTCACAGGCTGACATTGATGAATTGTCTAAGAGTTTGGACGCCCCTAAATCAATGCACCATTGAGGAATTAAACCTGATGTTTTTAGCACCATTCTCAAGCCTCGCTTTCTTCCACTCTTGCCGATTTGGGTAAAACCTTGATGTTCGTTGATGTCAGCAATTGAAATGTTGTAAACTTGGCCAACAGCGCTCACCCACTTTTTCCTGATTGCCGCTAATTCCTGGCACGGGTAAACTTGGTAACTTACTGTCTTTGCATACTTGCTGTTTGTACTTTCTGAGTCTCGCGCCAAGCCTGCAACTAAAGATGTGGAGGATGGCGAGGATATTTTCAACGATTTCTCGTTTTGGGCTAAAGTCGCGCGATTTGAGAACCCATATCTCAGTTTTCGATCCAGGGCTCGGACATGAGATAAGATTGAATCCAAACCTGCACCAACCAGCTTTGCGGGCAATGACAACCAATCCGACATCATTTGACAAAACGGATTCCAGTTTGGTTTGAAGGTCTTTTCTTTTGAATTTGAGTCCAGAGCCGAGGTCGGTTTAGCCATAAAGCCAGCGTTTGCTTTACCTGGGAAATTTAACAGAAGATGTCTTGTATGTCTAGTATGGGTGAGATTTGAGCCTCAAGGAGTCATTGCTCTGCGAATCGGTTTTGGCGATCGGCCCAAAGTGGAGAACAAGTATATTATATTTGCACTTTGAGCGACTTGATCCCGACAGCAGTCGAGAAATTGAACAGAGTTTTACCGACGCCCGGAGGGTTTCGGCGCGAATTTATACATTCTAGTTTATGGTGCGATCGCCCGCAGCAAAGAGCTTTCTCTCTCTGAATGTCGAGACTGCGCTGGCGCCGTCCGGTACAAAAAAGCTCCAATGGTGCCACCGGTGCGGAATTTATTTGGCTTCTAATTCGTCTTCTAGCTCAGGTGCTAATAATCTTGCCGATAGATTGGCCCGAGGGTAGCCCGGGCCCACATATTTTTCTACCAGCATTAATAACTCGCTTTCGCCAAAGGGTTTGGTGAAATAGTCAGTCGCCCCCGCCATGCGGGCTTTAACGCGATCGATAAAGCCGTCGATACCCGTCAGCATGACGATCGCCGTCTGCCGGAAAGCGCTAGAATTGCGCAGCATCGCGCAAATTTCGTAGCCGTCGAGTTCGGGCATGGCGATGTCGCACAGAATTAAATCTGGTTTGAGTTTAAAAACCAAACTCAGGGCTTCAAGGGGGCTGCTGATGCCAGTAGCTTCGTAACCCTGTTCGTTTAAAATTGACTCGACTGTTTTGCGAATCACATTGTCGTCGTCAATACAGACAACTCTCTTGACCTTGGTTTCTGGAGACGACCATTCTTTTTTGTTGTTGGCTGGGGCAACAGAGGGCTCGTAAAATACTTGCACCAATCCCTGCTGCACGAAGGGGTAAATCGCCTTAGCGACAGTCAGCACGTCTCGGTTGAGGTAGCGCGCCATTTGGCGGATCGAAGTGCGGCCGTCGGCCCAGCGTCTGAGAGTATTAAAGGTATTGGCAGGCAGCGCGACTCGCAGCTCGGCGGGGTCTGAAATTACCGGGCATTGGTTGGGCGACTGAATGTGAGGGTGAAACTGCTTCCACTGCTGCACCTGTTTGACAATCTTCGCCAGCAGCGAGCTAATTTCTAAGCTGGTCAGTTGAGGAGCCAAAGCTGACCCCATTTCAAAAGTGAAGGAACCCTGATGGAGGCTGAGCAAGTCAAATAGGGTTTCGTGGATCATGCTGTGGATGATGTTGCGCCCTTGAGCTGGGGTGAGGATGTGGTTTTCTAGTAGGGCCCACAGGTAGCCGTATTCTGGGGCATTGGTAGATGCCATATAGGGAAGTTGGATTTTGTCGAGGGCGGTGTCTGCTTTGTAGCGGCGCAGGTAGTCGCGCAAGCGAAACAAACTGCCCGCACTCTGGGTAGCGTAAATAATCTGACCGTTGAAGCAGAAGACATACCAGGATTGTCCTGCAAGGGAGCGCTGGGTAGGTAGAGTACCCGTGCTGCTGCCGGTGGAGCTGTATGCCTCTACGAACAGTTCTCCGGTGCGCTGACCTAACTCAATTAATTGCAGGATGCTGCGGATGTCTATTTCACTCAAATTTCCCTGCATGCAACTAAAGTGTCCTCCTTAAAACCGTTGGCGTCTGAGCTCGGAAAGACTGTGTGCTGGCGCTGATATTAACTTTAGTTTCGGTCAATAATTTACGCGCTTGATGCCTTTGGCACAATTGGGAATTGACACTGCCGGCAATTTTCTGTTTGTAAGTCGGCCGCGCTACCAGTCCACAAGCTGAAACCGCGAAAGAAAGCGGCATTCTCCCAGTGTAGAGTTTCACCTGGTATTCCAACTGTCGCCTCAACTGGTAGAATCCACATCACACTGCATTGTCCGGGCTTTTCGAGCGTGCAACGCTGGCATGGACGACTGGTTCAAGTCTTCGAGCGCAAGAATTTTGAAGTTTTTGGTCGAGTATGCCGTCACTTGAGGCCACACATCTTGACTTGTGGAAACTTCAAAATACCCAGGATTCTCTGGTTTTACCGCTGCTACCAGCAGCCGAAACAGCCGATCGATCCCGGATGTGAGCTTGAGGCTGGTCTGTTGGGTTGGATGAGTTGCGATCGAGGTTTTTTTTGGGTTTGCCACAGCCCTAAAATCTGGTGCAGTCAAAATGAACCTTTGTTGGCAATTTTCAGGAAAACTCGCTACTGCCGATCGACCTTTTTGCTTGCCTGCGGTGAGCGTCACAGTTCGAGCGTCATTAACCTATTCTAAGGCAGCGCGGTTCAAATCCCTAGCTCGACTGCCGACGGCGCCGGATTAGAGTAAGATTGGGGCAAAATCGCGATCGACGGGCAACGAAAGCCTGATACAATCAATGAAAGTTTTTTACTGACTGACATTTTTCGGCTTTGGGCTATGGCAGTCCCCGCAGTGAGAGCTAGTCTTTAATCAAGCGGCATTGATACTGCTCTCCCATTCGTCCAGAAAACGGGCGGCGGCAGTGCTGTCTGGACTCACTGCGTTCTTAGGCAGTGCTGTGCGCGAGTGCTGAAGACAGTTGGGAAAGAATGCTATCCCCGGATTGGGCAAACGACACCAAAGAGAGGACTATTAGTGTGCTGTATCTAGCAGAAGTACAAAAACAGAGAAGCGGCTTTGGTCTCGGTGGCGGTAAGGCTGAACTGAAACTGCTAGCTTGTCAGCGGGGCGAACACAATTGGAGCGCCGTACCGGGCGATGACGCGATCCCAGTTGAGGAAGCTAATAAGTTTAACGACGGCACGCTGGTGCTGGTGGAGTTGAGCGCTAGCAAGCAAGTGCAGCGGATTCAGGAGGCGGCCCGCCAGTTGGTGAGCATTCTGCAAAATTTCTCGCGCTTGCAGGACAAGTTTAAGGATAAGGAAGAGGAAATCGAACAGTGGAAGGCTTCTCTGACTTTTTCGAGTCAGGAGCTCAATCGCCGGGAAATGGAAATGCAAGCCCGCGAAGAGCAGTTGGCTCAAATGGAAGACGAGCTGGAGCGGCTGGAGGCTCAGCGCTCGGAAATTGAAAATACTCGCGATGAAGCTAACCGACTGCGGGATGAGGTCGATCGCAGCCGCGTGGAAATTGAGACGGCTTGGGAGCAGTTGCGGGGCGAACAGCAGCAGGTGGCTCACCAGCAGTCTCAGGTTCCGCAGGGGGCGGTGGTTGACGAGCAGCAGGCACTGAGGATTCAGGAGTTGATGAACAAGCTGGGAGGAGCAATTTCTTCGGCTCAAGGGGTTCGGGAACAACTGAATCAGTCTTTTGGTGTTGTGGGGGCTCAGCAGGCAATTCTGGACTTGCACTGGCAGCAGTTGGAGCAAAAACGGGGAAACGCTCAACAGCAGCAGGAAGAGGTCGACCGACAAAATCAGAGCCTCCAAAACCGCTGGCAGGAGTGGTATCAATCTCAAGATGCTTTGGCCGGGGCTCGGGCGGATCTTAAAGGGCAGCAATGTACCCTCAGCGCTAAGCAGGAGCAGGCTCAGTCGGTGTCTGTGCAGGTGCGGGCCCTTGAGGATTTGTACCAGCAACTTTCTAGGCTCGCATCTGCTTCGGGTGCTGGGGGTACGGAGCAGCAAGTAGATGTGTCCGCTCTGGAGAAGATGCCGGTTGAAGAGTTGCAGGGGCTGGTGCAACACTTGCAACAGGATTTGGAAAAGGTGTTCCGGTTTGTTAACGATCAAGAGGAGGAGTTGACTCTCCAGCGGGAGACAATCGAGGAGCTGCAAGCCAAAATTCAAGCGGCTTCCGAGTACGATCGCATGGCTTTGGAAAATGAAATGGCTGATGAACTCGAAAGCTATCAGATGTTGAACGAAACTCTGGTGGGACAGCGCCTCCGCTTGCAGGAACGGGAAAATGTTTTGAAGCAGCATCAGGGGGTGCTGTGGCGCCGCTTGGGTACTGCCACTGCTTCCAAACAAGAGCGCGATATTGATTTGGGGCCGATCGTCGCACAGCTTAATTCGGGACGGCAGCAGCAAAGCCAAGAATTGCAAAGGCTGGAAAATGAAATTCAGCAGGTGCGGGAAGTAATATCTCAAATTGAGGGAAATGTCAACCGCCTTCAGGGGGAAAGTGAGGCGAAACGCTACGAACTCAAGCAGTTAGAGCAGAATTTGTTCAACCAGAAAGGTGCAGTGGCGGAACTCTGGGGCCGGGTGAATGTTTATCAAGAAATGTTGCAACCGGTGCAGGACAATTTGAGCGGGCTGCGCCAAAAGCTGGAAGCGGTGGCGGGAGAACTCGATCGCGTGCAGCAGAGTGGAGAGGAGCAAGATCGGGTAGTTTCCGATTTGCGGCAAGCTCTTTCGGGTTTTATGACGGCTTAAAATTTAATATCTAAAATTATCCAAGGGTTTTCAACTCTGGCGATCGCTCCTCCTGGAAATGGATCGGTTTGCGATCGGTTGGGGGCTGCGGTTAAGCTGGTGAGTTTTTCTACGCTGTCAAAACTGGGTGCACAGGGCAATATTTGTTGCAGTAGCTGCCGCATAGCCCGCCGCTGCAATGCCAGGGGTGCTTCTCGCAAAATCTGGCGATTTAACTTGACGGGAAGTTGAATTTTCACCGGCTCGTTGTCTGCAATGGGAGAGATTGCTCGCTGTAGCAAGTCGGTAGCAGCTAGTTCGAGAAATTCTACGTCGGCGCGGAGGAGTTCGGCTGTTTGGGCGAGGGCTTGTTGGGCTTTTGGGTTGAAATGAGTTTCTAAATAAGGCAATAATTGCGATCGAATGCGGTTGCGGGCATATTTGAAGTCTTGATTTGTGGAATCTTCCCAAATTGGGAGTTTTTGCTCTTGACAAAATTGACCTGTTTGCGATCGGGTGATTTCCAGCAAAGGACGAACCAAGTGAATTTTAGATTTGGGATTTGGGATTTTCGATTGCGGATTTTCATTTTGATTGTGCGATCGAAAATCGGCCGATATTTGGGAGTTGGGATTTTCCTCGGAATCCCCCAATCTAAAATCTAAAATCGGCAATCGAACATCGGCAAGGGGCCGCGTCCAGGTGAGGGCGGAAAGTCCGTCTGCGCCGCTGCCGCGAATCAGGTTGTAGAGGAGTGTTTCCGCGCGATCGCTGGCTGTGTGGCCTGTGACAATGTAGGGGTAGTTGCGGGCGATCGCAATTTCGGTTAAAGCTTGATACCGCCACTGTCTGGCCGCTGCTTCTGTTTTCGGGATATCTCCGGCTGTTTGCAAATAATAGGATATTCCCCAATTTTTAGCTAAATTTTCTACATGATTGGCATTAGATTGGGAATCTGAACGCCAGCGGTGATCGCAGTGTGCGATCGCTAAGTTCCAGCCCCATTTTGGCTGCAAATCGAGCAGTAATTTGAGCGTACACAGAGAATCTTGTCCGCCGGATACTGCTACTAACAATCGCTGATTTGAGGGCAATATTTGTCGGTGCAGCAGCGTCCGGTGCAGTTGAGCGTGGAGGTGCGTCCAATTGGAAGATTCAGGCATTACAGTTGGCAGTTGACAGTTGACAGTTGACAGTTGACAGTTGCCCGTTGATAGTTGACAGTTGTCAGTTGTAGGAAGGATGCTGTTTTAAGCTCCTCAACTCAAAACTCTGAACTTAAAATTAAAAAATCTTCCTCCTTTCCCTCTGCCGTAAGTAGCAGCTTAGCTCCACATTCCTAAACTCTGGGGGTCGCTGTCTGGATACCTAGAAATAGGAAAATCATTACTTATTTGTGTTGAGTCGCTGACATCTAATTGCTCATTTGTATCAAGTTGCTCTGAGTCTGAGCTATCTTCGCCGTTGTTTTGCGCGGCGTCTGATTCTTCCGGGGCTGCTGGAAGGGCTTTTTGTTCTTTGATTTCAGGTTCGAGGGGAAGGAACTCCAGGCGCAATCTAACTTTTCCTTGTGTCCAGGCTTGTCCGGCACTTAAAAGCTCGCAATCCATGCCATCTGAAAATATTTTTTCTTCTAGCAATCTTGAATGCAGAATTGTCATATATTCGCTGACTTTGAACGTACATTGATACATCAAAGCGCTGGTAGGAGCAGACAAAACATCGTCTTCTTTGAGAAATATTTGTGAATCGTCCATATCAATTGTCATTATTTTAATGAAGAAAGTTCGGCAACGGATTTTGTAACGGATTTAACGGATGTTGAGGGAAAAAATCTGAGGGAAGAGGGAAGAAAGTTTTACGGTCTCGGTAGTTGAGTAAGCTGGGCATTGCATTGGTATCAAATTAACGTCAAACGTAGTACCTGTCTGCTGTTTTACTATTAGGATCTGATCCCCCCTAGCCCCCCTTAAGAAGGGGGGAACAAGAGCAGTTTCAAAGTCGACCCCTACTCCCCTTTTTAAGGGGGATTTAGGGGGATCTAGACTCTGCTGTAAACGAGATATACAAAGGATTTTAGGCTTGAACAGACACGCTTTGCTGGTAAATTGCCGCCCTACAACCGGAGATGATATTAATCCCTATTTTTTGATTTAGGCAGTTTTTTGGGGGCTGATTTGTGGCTCGGAAATTAGAAAAACCAACCGTAGGAATGTAAACCTTTGCCTAACAGATTGACGCCTAGATAACAAATCCAAACTACCACAAAACCTGTGGCGGCTAAAATTGCTGGGCGTCTTCCCTGCCAGCCGCGAGTGATGCGGGCGTGCAGGTAGGCTGCAAATACTAACCAAGTAATCAGCGCCCAAGTTTCTTTCGGGTCCCAACTCCAGTATGAGCCCCAAGCTTCGTTCGCCCACACTGCACCGGCAATAATCCCAACTGTTAGTAAGGGGAATCCTAAACCGATGATGCGATAGCTAATGTTATCAAGGGTTTCTGCTAGATTCAAGCGCTGGGGCGAGAGAACTTCTGCGGTTTGAGTTTGGGGAGTTGATGCGGTTTGAAGGGTTGCTGATTCGAGCACTGCGGTGGTGCCAAAACCGTTATTGTTGGAGTTGAAAGATGGTTCGCTGAATGCTAAGGCGCTGTCGGCGACTGTTTCGAGGGTTTGAGGTTCGGGGTTTTGTGGGCGTTGCAGGCGGTAGTTGCCGTTGCGGGTGCTGTTGGTGCCGAAGGAACTACCGGTGAGTTCGATTTTTTGGCCGCGGGTGACGATTAAAAATGCGATCGCCAGCAATGCTCCTACCATTAAAGTTGAGTAACTGAGCATCATGACGCTAACGTGCATCATCAGCCAGTTGGATTTGAGAGCTGGTACTAGGGGCTCTGCAGATTGCATGGTTGCGGGCAGAGTCAGGGCTGCAAAGGCGGATATTGCCATTGCTACGGGGGATGTGGCTACTCCTACTAGGCGGGAACGGCTCATGTTTTCCGCGACTAGGTGGATGGCGGTGATTCCCCAAACTAGAAAAAATAGGGATTCGTAAAGATTGCTGAGGGGGAAGTAGCCGGCTTCTATCCACCGAGAACCTAGTAAGGCGGCGATGGAAAGGTTGGCGACGGCCATTCCTGCGGTGCCTAGGGCGGATAGGTAGGGAATGCCGGGGAAGGCTGCGCCCACCCAGTAGATGAGCATTGTTGTGAACAAGATGGCGAAGGAGATGTTGTCCAGCCAGTTCTGGAGTACGACCAGATCCATATAATTTACCCTCGTAAGGTTTTTACTTATTTTTGCTAACTAGATCGATCGTACTGGGGTTGGGCAGTTTTGGGTTTGGGTTTTTGAATTTTTGTGGCAATTCTGAGTTTTTAGCGGTTGTTGAGGTGCCCGCGGGCGATCGCGCGGACGCATCAAACAAGCTACCATTGACCCACTAGACGAGTGTCACCCCGTCAAGTCACGCTTGTTGATTCTGGCTGACGGCTTGAGGTTGGACGAGTTGAAAGTAAGGAAACACCGAATGCTGATGGGCTAAGTTCGATCGCCGATTAACAAAATTACGACTTACGCACGGGGGGGCAGAAACCGGGTTTGATGGAGGAAAATCCTTCGTTCGTACTCGAAGATAAGCGTAAAAAACCCGGTTTCTTTGTCGGGAGTGCCTCTAGGACTGAAAATATAGGATGTTTTTCGATCTGGGGCTATCTGGAATCCTTTAGAATTGATTGAGCAGATTACCGACTTGCTGTTTTTGCAACCAGCAAAAAACGGGTACCGTGCCACGTACAATCGTTGTGGATACTCCCCAAATTTTAGACCAAAGCTCAAGCTCCCAGATTGATCGAGGCGAGTCAATTCTAAAATCTAAAATTCTTCAATTCTTTAATCGACTGACGGTTGGATGAGTGGCACACGCTAGAGGAGATGTTGGGTTAATGCGTCGAGATTCAATATTTTACAAGTTATTTCAAGAAGCTCCGACGCTGCTGTTTGAGCTATTGGAAGAGTCACCCTCGAATGCGGAACAATATCGATTTGACTCGGTTGCTGTGAAGGAACCGAAGTTTGAAATTGATGGGGTGTTTTTGCCGCCGGATGCTGAGCCGGGAGTTGTCTATTTCTGTGAGGTGCAGTTTCAGCGGGATGAATTGTTGTATGAGCGATTGTTTGGTGAGTCGTTTTTGTATTTTTATCGCAACCGTCAGCGGTTTACAGATTGGGAAGCGGTCGTAATTTATCCGAGTCGATCGACTGAACAATCAGAAACGCATCCGTACCGATCGCTTTTGAACAGCAATCAGGTGCATCGGGTATATTTGGATGAGTTGGGTGCGATCGAACAGTTGCCGCTGGGGGTGGCGCTGATGGCGTTGACGACGATCGACGAAGCGAGTACGCCGGAAGCGGCGCGATTGTTGCTGGCGCGATCGCAGCGGGAGGAATCGGAAGCAGCGAGTCGCGCCATAATAGAGATGCTGACGACGATACTGGTTTACAAGTTTACAAATTTGAACCGAAGGGAGGCAGAGGCGATGTTAGGGATTACGCTTGAGGAAACTCGGTTTTATCGGGAAGCTAAGGAAGAAGGCATCGAGCAAGGCCTTGAGCAAGGCATTGTGCAAGGCATTGTACAAGGCATTGTGCAAGGCCGCGAACAAGAAGGAAGAGCCTTGATTTTACGTCTGTTAAATCGCCGTCTGTTAAATCGGCGAGTTGGAACATTACCGGAATCTATCACTACCAAAATTGCTGATTTGTCGATCGAGCAAATTGAGACTCTAGCAGAGGAATTGTTAGATTTTCAGTCGATCGAGGATTTAGAGGTTTGGCTGGAGAATTTGCCGCAGGGAGATTGATACGAGGTTAGGAATTGCACTTGAGGGGGCGATCGCGCCCTTTACGCGCACAAACACATCAAACGTACTCCCCCTCTACTTCCTGGGTTTTATGGTTCTTTTGGTGCATCCGCCGTTGCTGAGAGGATGTTAAGGGTGCGATCGCACATAATGGTTAACAGATAACGATGTGGCAAGTTTTATACTGCAACCTTTTTAAGCAGATATTAAAAAGAGAGGAACGATATGACTTTTGCTGGTGGGGTAGCAGACAAACTAGGCAATCGCTACGAAGGTCGGTGGACTGTGCATTGTATGGTTGATGTCATGGATGAGAAAGCCGATTCTATTAGTCTAGAACCACCAGGTATAGACGGCATAGAGTTTTTTATTCGTCGAAATGGTAAATTGGAGTATCACCAAGTTAAGCGACAAAAAAGTGGGCTTGGGCGCTGGACACTAAAATCTTTGGAAGATCAACAAGTTCAAGTCCTATCTGACTTTTGGAGAAGTCTTAGGAATCCAGATGTTTCTTGTGTATTTATTTCTACTCAAGATGCAGAAGAATTGCAAAGGTTAGCGATGGATGCAAGAGATGCTGCATCATTGACAGACTTTGAGCAAACTTATCTTAATAAAAAACTATCTGGTCACTTCGATACGCTCCTTCAGAAATGGGGGAATTGTTCTCGCACAGATGCTTACGAAGCGATCAAGCGAGTTAAAGTGGAAACAGTTGGCGAGCAATTTCTGGTTAATACTGTTGATAATCGTTTAGCAGCTTTAGTTGAGGGCGATTCAAAAACTGTAAGGATTGAACTGGCTGAACTAGCACTAAACAGAATTAGGAATGAGTTAACAGCACATGATATCTGGCATTACCTATTGGAAGAAAGAGGCTATCGCCGTCGCGAGTGGGGCAAAGACCCTCACGTTTTGGCTGCTGTCGATCGAGTGAACGATCGCTACCTTTCTCGTTTGCAGAAAGAAGCGATCGCAGGAGCAGTAATCCCCAGAGATGAGGTAGACATTATTTTAAATAAGCTCACCTCACTAGATAGTAAAGGCGGTGTATTAGTTGCTGGTGAAGCTGGAGTTGGTAAAAGCGGCGTCATTCTTCAAGCTGTGGAAGCGCTTCGTAAAGAGGGTATCCCGTTAATAGCTTTTCGGGTAGATCGTTTAGACCCAACAGACTCACCCGATCAAATCGGAAAACAGCTAGAAAATTTACCCGGTTCTCCTGCTCATGTTCTAGCAAATATTGCACAAGGGCGTGATTGTGTCCTGATTATCGATCAGCTTGATGCTGTAAGTACAGCTTCTGGTCGCAATCCTCAGTTTTTTGAATGTATCGATCTAATCATCGACCAGGTTAAAGCTTATCCACAAATGCGTCTACTGCTAGCCTGTCGCAAGTTTGACCTAGATTATGACTACAGACTTAAGCGTTTAACAGGTGAGAATGGCATTGCCGAGACAGTGATAATTAGCCGCCTGTCTCACGAAAAAGTGCGAGAGATGGTTGCAGAACTGGGATTAGATAGCAGCTTACTGAACAATCAGCAACTAGAATTGTTATCTATTCCTTTGCACTTGAGATTGCTAGCAGAAGTTGCAGAAGTTTCAAAAGCTAATGTCCTCAACTTTACGACAGCCAAAGATATATACGATAAGTTCTGGGACTATAAAAAGGATGTTATCTACGGTCGGCTTGGTGCTTCTGAGCATTGGACGGATGTAATATACACTCTCTGTGATTACATGAGTAAACATCAGAGGTTGTCTGCTCCCAAAGCTCGTGTGGATACATATGGAAAGACTGCTGAATGGCTGGCATCTGAACACGTATTGATTCTAGAGGGGCAGCAGTATTCATTTTTTCATGAAGGTTTTTTTGACTATGCTTTTGCCCGTCGTTTTGCAGGTGAGGATGAGGAATTATTGGGCTTTTTGGGAAGTAGAGAACAGCAACATCTGTTTCGCCGGGCTCAAGTTCGACAAATTTTGGTTTACGAAAGGGATGCAGATCGCGATCGCTATCTTGCCGACCTCCAAGCTTTACTCACTAGCTCTAACATTCGTTTTCACATAAAAAAGGTAGTATTTTCCCTGCTTGCAGCGCTAGATGACCCCACACAAGAGGAGTGGGAAATTATAGCCCCCTTGATGGGTGACGAATCCGAGCCTATCACACAACAAGTCTGGCGAACTTTGCGTAGCTCGGTTCGTTGGTTCCAACTACTAGACTCTCTACGATTAATAGAAAAATGGCTCAGGGATGAGAACGACGAGCGTATCGAGCAAACGATAACGCTGCTCTCTATTATGCAGAGGCAGATACCAGAGCAGGTGGCTGAGCTAGCAGAGCCTTTTATTGGTGTATCAGAAGCATGGCATAATCGGCTAAACCACCTTATACAAGGGGCAAAAATTGTTCCTGAGCGTCGTTTTTTTGACTTTTTCCTGCGACTGATTCGTGAAGGGATTCTTGACCAACCAGGAGGAAGAATCGATTCCACTCGCGACTTTGGGAGGCAAATTTATTCTTTACTTCAAAAGCGTCCTGAATGGGCTTGTGAAGCTATTGGTTGCTATTTCAATCGGTATTTAGATTTAAGTATTGCTGCTGGACAACCCAATTTATTTGATCGCAACTTTGGCACTCTACCTCACAGCCAATTTCACGAAAAAATTTTAATGGCAAGCGCCCGTAATGTTCCCAGAGCTTTTATTGAACACCTACTGCCTTTCATGCTTCGGGTAATGGAGGTAACGTCTCAGCAGGAAAATAATCCACCTTGGCCTGATTCAGTCTGGTATTACCGACATTATGGTAAAGGCTATGACATTCATGATGCCTTATTAAGTGGGATGGAAGAGGCAATATCGAATTTGGCGGCGAACCATCCTGAAGACTTTTCGATCCTCGCAGAGCAGCATCTTCGTAACTCCAATTTTGAAACAATCCAGTTTCTGTTGATTCGTGCCTACACTGCGAATGGAGAAATATTTGCCGATGAAGCCATTGATTACCTCTGCGAACAACCAGTACGACTCAAAACAGGATATTTAGTGAGTAATGGAAATACTTTGGCTGCTCCCTATTGGGCTACCAGACAGCTAATAGAAGCAACTACTCCACATTGCTCTGAAAAAAAGTTGGTAAAACTTGAGGCATTAATTCTCAGCTACTATGAGCCATTAATTATCGATTCCGTAGCTCTTAAATTCCGAGGTTATCCACAGCTTCTTTTGCTAGATGCTATTGATTCCTCGCGACGGACAGAAATAGCTAATCGTCGGTTACAGGAATGGAAACGCAAGTTCACCGCCCTACAGTTAATACCATCAGAGAAAATCGAACCACCAGAGGAAATTATAGCTTCTATTGTTGGTTCTCCAATACCTAAAAAAGCAGCAGAAAAGATGACTGATGAGCAATGGTTAAAGGCTATTGCTCGTTATGATTACAATGATGTTAGAAGTGGATTTCAGCGGACTGGGCAAATAATAGGTGGAGCTTATGAGTTATCTAGACTTTTAGAAAGCCAAGTAAAACAGGAGCCTGTACGCTTTGCTAAACTAATATGGCGGTTTCCCGATCCCGCGAATTCATCTTACTTTGATGCAATTTTACGCGGTTTTGCAGAAGTTTATCTAGATGTTGAAACTGCTTTTATGGTATGTCAGCGTTGCCACCAATTACCTAATTCTCCTTGTGGTCGGTCGATTAGTTGGCTGATGGGGAAATTAGCTGATTTAGCTTGGTCTCAAGAGGCTTTTGATATTGTAACTTGGTATGCCTTAAACGACCCTAACCCAGAACAAGAGAGTTTTAACGGACAGGTTTACTATGGTGGTGATATTTTAAATGTTGGAATTAATTCCACGCGAGGTAGTGCTGTAAGTGCCATCGCCAAACTAATTTTTGCGGATAAAAATCGCGCATCTTACTTTCGGCAACATCTCCAACAGATAGTTCAAGACTCTTCCATTGCTGTTAGATCGTGTGCTGTTGAAGCACTAACAGCAATGTTGAATTATGACCGAGACTTAGCTGTCAGCTTGTTTCAGCAACTTTGTGATACCGAAGATGCACTTCTAGGAACTCAGACTGTTGAGTATTTCTTGTTCTACGCTTTACAAACGCATTTTGAAATGCTGGCATCGATTGTTGAACGGATGATTATGTGTGAGTTACCGGAAGTAGTAAAGGTTGGGACTAGACAAGCCTGTGTAGCATCTCTAAATATCGAAGAGGCACGTTGGCTGGCAGAACTGTGCTTGTCTGGTACAGAAACTCATCGCATCGCTGCTGCTGAGATATTTGTTGTCAACTTTCGTCAAGCACACTTTCGTAAATTTTGTGAAAATGCATTAATAAATTTTTTTGATGATTCGACTGAAAAAGTGCGTTCTCAAGCAGCTAGGTGCTTCTTGCATTTTGAGGGAGATGAACTGGGTGATTACATCAGTTTAGTGGAGGCATTTGTTGATAGTCCAGCATTTTCTAGTGATGAATACAACTTAATTCATGCCTTGGAAAAGACAACAGCTAAACTTCCAAATGAGGTTACTTATCGAGTGTGCGATCGCTTTCTCGAAGGCTTGAGGTCTGATGAGGCTGATGTTCGCCAGCGTGGAAGTATTAAAGCAGACGAAGTTAGTCAATTACTGCTGCAATTGTATAGTCAAAGCCAAGACAAAAACCTACAAGTGCGTTGTCTTGACTTGATTGACTTTATGACTCAGATGGAAGTTTACAAATTGGCTGAGGTGCTAACGCAATATGATAGATAAAAGCGAGTCTGTTTCCCGTGTAAGGTTCGTGAAGCGAAGTAATGACAATAGCGAATTGCCTTCCTGATGGCAGCACTGATTAAGTTAAAATGGAAGAGACACTAAAAAATCGGCAATTATCAGTATCCATCCATTTATACTTCCTCTTCCGCAATTAGCTAATAGTCGAGATCCCGCCCATTCAAAAAGTCGCTCGCTCGCACAACCAAAAAGTCGATCGCCCGCACAGTCAAAAAGTCGATCGACTAAAACAAACCTCATTACCAAGGATTACCAATCATTCTAAAAGCAGCCCAATAATAAGGATGAGAAAAATTCCGAGTCGCCGTGGAGGCCAACTCCGGCGGTAGCGGCACACTACCAACAGAAGTCCGCAACATCCCCCCTTCAATGCGCACCTCTTGGCGCAACATCGCTAATTGCGCTTGCCGCAAGGCCTCAGCCTTAATCGGAGCCGTTTTCAACTGCCCGTAAAACTCCGCCATCAATCCCAAACTGCCCTCGTCGCTGACATACCAAAGAGTTGCCAGAGCCGATTTAACCCCTGCTTGCACGGCTAAACCGCCAAAGCCCAACTCCGCCTCTCGATCGCCCACAGCAGTCTTGCAAGCGCTCAAAACCAACAGTTCAACTTGCGGGCTGTGCCATCCCATGTCCCGCAACTGATCCAAACGCAATTTAGTATCCCACAACTGAATAAAGGATTGGCTGGGGTTTCCCGATTTAAATTCGGCGTGAGTAGCCAAGTGAATCATCCCAAAAGGGTGCTGCTGGCGCTGCGATTGCAAATTGGCCAGGGTGAAACCTTGGTTCAAGAAAGACTTGCCGGGCCACTCCTGGGGGGTGATTGTCGATACTTCTATCTCCACCGCAGGTAAACGACTCATCCCTGCAAATTGCGACGCCCCCATTGCCAAAACTTGGGTATTTTTGAAATTGGTGGCGCTGGTATCTGTCAAACTCAGACTCGCCATGGAGCCGACGCTGTAACGCTCTATCAGAAAGCCTTTGCCGTCGTGCAGGGCCGCCATCGGGATCGATCGCAACCCCATATCCGAGATAAAAGATAAATTCTGAATGCCTTTGGCTTGCAGTTGTGCTTCCAGCGGCGCTACCATCCACTGGTAGAGCTGCTGAGCCAAGGGTAAATAAGTTTTAGTATTGCGCTTTACCGGATTAGTCAATTCGTTGCGAAATCTCCCAACAGCTTCCATTACCTGGGCGCGAGAGGTTCCTGAGATGCGCACTCGGACGGGCGCGCCTTCAGGCGCGATCGCGATCAGTTCCAGTTCGTCAGAGGCTTGAATTTGCTGTTCTACGCGCAACAGCGGCGAACTGTTGTTAGGCCGATCGACTGTAGAACCCTTGGGTACAAAGCTGATATAGATGAGAGCTGGTTTGATTCCTGTAGCTTGTTGAACGCCGCGAAGGGTAGTTTGAGCATCTTTTAGGGTGGCGATCGCATTTGTGGGTGGCAAATTTAGGTAATCGACAAACTCCCTAGTAAATCTGTCCTCTGCGGGAAAAATAACGGCGCCCGGGTTAGGTGGCAAGTTGGAAGCGTCAATATTCGGGGCGGCGGAGGGTGAATTGCGCTGTTGCAACGAATTAGATATCTGGTTTTGCTGTTGCAAGCTGGCGGAAAATAAAGGATTTGTGCTGGGCAGCCCGCTGGCTGCGAGTTCCGGAACTCCCAGCAGTGTCGGTATCGGTGCGAGATTGATTGGCGCGGCAGCAGGCCCAATTTGAGTAATTGTCGGCCCTGGTGCGAGCGACACATTCGATACCGGTGTTTGATTTTGATTTACGGTCTGTGCGAGCGGCACATTTGATATCGGTGTTTGATTTTGATTTACGGTCTGTGCGAGCGGCACATTTGATACCGGTGTTTGATTTTGATTTACTGTCTGTGCGAGCGGCACATTTGATACCGGTGTTTGATTTTGATTTACTGTCTGTGCGAGCGACACATTTGATACCGGTGTTTGATTTTGATTTACGGTCTGTGCGAGCGACACATTTGATACCGGTGTTTGATTTTGATTTACGGTCTGTGCGAGCGACACATTTGATACCGG